>JAYVOT010000806.1:0-15897 GCA_043757795.1 Chthonomonadaceae bacterium
CCAGAATCGCGTTCGCGACATCCGCCGCCTCCGCTCGCGTCGGGCGAGAGTTCGACATCATGCTCTCAAGCATCTGCGTCGCCGTGATGACGGGCTTTCCCGCCCGGTTGCAAGCGCGAATGATCCTCTTTTGCACCATTGGAACCTCGTCGTAGGGAGTCTCCACGCCTAAATCGCCCCTCGCCACCATGATTGCGTCCACAGACTCCAAAATTGAATCGAAGTTCTTCACCGCCTCGAATTTTTCGATTTTCGCGATAATGGGAACCTTGATCCCTAACTCCAGCATGACCGCCTTCAGCGGGTCCAAATCCTCTTTTCGGCGCACATATGAAACCGCAACCCAATCGATGCCCTGCGACAAACCGAACCGAAGATCAGCTAAATCTTTTTCCGTGACGGCGGGAACTTCAAAAGTGACCCCCAACGCAGTCACGCCTTTCAACTGTTTCAGGTCGCCGCCGCAAAAACATTTCGTCCAGACGATTCGACCCTTCGGAGTCTCTTCGATCTTCGTCACCCTTAACTCGATTTTGCCGTCGTCGAGAAGAAGGCGCACGCCGACTTTCAGAGCCTGAAACAACGATTTATTTGGGAGCGGCAACAGCTTCAGATAAGTTCCCGGTTCCGAATTCCACTCATCCGTTATTCCGGGAACGCAGATCAAACCAACTGTTTCACCGCGTTTAAGCGACAGGGACGGCATCGGGAAAGTCCCGAGTCTGACTTTTGGTCCGCTCAAATCTTGAAGCAGGGCGAGCGGCTTTCCCATCCGATTTGAAATTTCTCGCAGTTTCAGTATATTCTCTGCGTGCGTTTCGTGGGTTCCATGCGAAAAATTAAGTCGAGCCACGTCCATTCCGGCGGAAAGGAGTTGCTCCATCACCGAACGTTTGCTGCTAGCCGGTCCGATCGTGCAAACGATTTTTGTGCGTCTCAAGAGCGATCCCCCTTTCAAATTAGCTAAGTGCATTATACCGCGGTTTGGGCATTGAGCGTTGGGCGCAAATACGGCGGGCGTTGGGAGCGCGAAGGAGGAAAATTGCAGCGCAGTCGCTAATGAGTCGGAAATTGTGCGATCAATCGGAGCGACATGAAAAAGAGATTTCTTAAACAAGATGCGACGTCTGCGACCCTTATTAAAGCGGCGGCGAAGAATCACACTGAGTGGTTCCAAGCCAATGCGACGAATATTGGCGGGGCGTTGAATCGAACAGGTAGCGTGAATTGGAGTGAATCAAAGGAAGAGATCGTCATCTGCTTCCCGCAACTCAAAGCGACCAACGCGGACTCAGTATTGGACGAAATCGTTTCGGCGAGGTGGGCGAAACGCATTCCTAAAGCCTCGTGCTGGATCTTTTCCGAAGCGCAACCGAAGGATCTTGGCGCAAGGTTGATCGCGCGGGGATTCGAGCAGGGATGGAAACCGCACATAATGGCGATGGATTTTCGTAAACTCCCCGAGAGTTTCGACTTACCGGATGGACTTGAAATCAAAATTGACGATGCGGCGGAATGGCAAACCGATGACTTGCCCTACTACGGCGCAAGAGAAAGCGCCATACAAGATCGCCTGTCCTTCATTTCGCCAAGAAAATTTTGGCATTTCGGAGCCTGGCTGAACGGGGAGAAAGCGGGTCACAGCGTGCTGTTCTTAAATGAGGGCGCGAACGGGGTGGCAGGAGTCTACAATGTGGGAGTTCTACCAAAACATCGAAGAAAGGGGATTGCAAAAGCCCTGATGTTGGAACTATGCAGGTTCGCTCAATCTCATGGTTGCAACTATGCGACGCTGAATTCGGCGGCGGACGAGTTCTACGATTCGATTGGATTCGACTCTATTGGGTGGGGGCAGACCTGGTGGATGCACGGGAAATCGCTGAACTCGCCTCCCCCGACTGTTTCGCAAATTCGCTTTGCGGAAGCGATCTGCAGAGGTAATCTGAAAACCCTTGAAGCTCTTGCCGCAAGTGAAATCCCGGTCGACCTCAACGCTCCGCTCCTGAACGGACACACTCCGATGGAGAATGTCGCCGAAGCCGGTAAGGCGGTTTCGGCTAACTGGCTAGTTTCAAAAGGGGCGATCTTGCACCTCATTGAAGCATGGGATTTGGGTTTGAAGGATTGTTTTCCGCAACTCATCGCCAATGATCCAGATGCGATAAACAAAAGGTCTAAAAATTGGAACGCGACGCCGCTACATGAGGCTGTCGAAAGAAATTGCGTTGAATTGGTAAAACTTATTCTACAATTCAAACCTGATTTGAACGCGAAGGACACCGAGTATCATGCTATCCCGCTGGGCTGGGCGAAGCATTTCGGACATACGGAGATTTCGACGCTGTTGGAATCCGCGATGATGGAAGAGAGCGCGAAAACGGAGGATCAAATTGAAAAGTAGTTCGCCCAATATGCCTATTAAGCAGCTTTGCTAAGCGGATTCGCTTTTGGCCGCTCCGGGTCTTCTAGGAATTTATGAATCAATCTAAGATCGCATTCCGAGTGATTTTTTACGAACGAATCGTCCCAACTCGACAACATTTCTTCGATGAGTCCCGCAGAGATTGGGCGGGAAAACAGAAAACCTTGACCAATATCGCAACCTAAATCTTGCAAAATAGTCATCTGATCCGTCGTTTCGATGCCCTCGCCTGTGACATCAATGTGCAACGAACGAGCGATCAATATAATTGCTGCAACGACGGAAACCGCTTCCGACCGCGCCCCGATGCGATTCACGAAGGCACGGTCGATTTTGAGCGTGTCTATGGGGAAAGAGCCAAGCGCTGCGATTGAGGAGTAACCGGTTCCAAAATCGTCGAGCGCCAATTTGACGCCTAAAGCTCTCAGTTTTGAAAGTTTCGCAACTGTAGCTTCCATATCATCCATAAAAACGCTTTCAGTGATCTCAAGTTTCAATTCGCTCCCCGTGAGATTCGTTCTGTGAAGAATATCTTTCACTTTCTCCACGACGTCCGGCTTGGCTAGTTGCTTGCCGGAAAGATTCACGCTCATTATGAATGAAGAGATTTCGGGAAATGTGCGTTTCCATTCCACCGCCTGACGACAAGCCTCTTCCAAAACCCAATAGCCAAGCGAAACGATCAGTCCTGTTTCTTCTGCAAGAGGAATGAATTTTCCTGGCAACATAATCCCGAAAGTTGGGTGATTCCAGCGTACAAGAGCCTCTGCGCCGATCAAACGTCCTGTTTTCAAATCTATCATAGGCTGATAATAGACGCAAAACTCTTTTCGTTCGAGTCCCCGTCTCAAACCTGAGTCCATGTCGATCCGTTCCGACATCCTGTCGTTCATAGCAGGTTCGAAAATCGCATATTTTGCTTTGCCGGATGATTTTGCATAGTACATAGCCGTATCGGCGTCGCGAATCAAAATGTCCGGATCGAAAGAAAAGGAGTCGGTGAAAGCGACCCCCATGCTCGCGGTGATATATCCCTCTCCGGTTTTAAGATAGAACTCAGCATTCATCACCTTTAAAACATCCGCTGAAAACCTTTTAGCGCTTTCAATATCCGCAAGAGCCTCCAAAACAATGATGAACTCGTCGCCTCCGAGTCGGGCGACTATATCCCCGTGCCGCACGCAGTTTTTGAGTCGCTCAGCCACGCAGATCAGAAGCTCATCGCCAATAGCATGCCCCAGACTGTCATTTATGAATTTAAAATTGTCAAGATCGAGAAAGATCACCGCGCACCCGCTATTTTGCAAACTTTTGGACAATCGAGCAAGATGGTCGAGAACAAAATTTCTGTTTGGCAACCCCGTCAGCGAGTCATGAAAAGCCTGATGCATCAAGTCTTCCGTGCGCTCCTTTACTGCGAATTCCAAGTTCTCATTCTGCAGACGCAACTCCTCTTTGCTTTCCGATAGTTTCTGCGAAGAGCTTTCCACTTTTTGGAGCATTTCGTTGATTCGATTCGCGAGCCTGGTCAACTCGTCTGCTCCGGGGATTGAGACGCGTTTGCCTATCTCGCCCTCGCTGCCGATCAAATCCACTTGCTTCGTCAGTTTAGTTACTCTGCGAAGAACGGAAGATTCCAACAAAAAAGTCAAAACGATGCTAAAAATAGCTGACGAGAGAAAGATGATGCCCATGAATATTCGAGCGCTGTCTTCCCCCTGTTTATAAATAGCGCGAGGTTGCGTCATCTTCATCAGCAGAGCGGGATGATTAAAGGTGTCGGAAATCAGGGCGAAACCGGATATGACATCGCTATTTTTCGGCTTTACGAAGAGAGGAGAAGCGACAGTCAACGAATTGAGGAGTTTTTTATCTTCAGGGGTTAGAGAGGGGGAATTGAGCGGAAAAGTTTCCAGGTCCATACGAGTCTGTTCCGCAATTTTCCTCACTTGCCCGAGATCGAAATAGCGTCCGAAAACTAGCCAACCGCGAGTCGGTCCATCGCTTTTGCTAGTCAAAATGGGTCTAACGGAAACCATTAGCGGACAGTGCGAATGCAAAATCAACCCGCTGTAGCCGAGGATGGAAGCTTTGGAATTCAAGCCCGGTCGATCCAGGTGAAGCGCGCGCCACATCTCCTGAGCGTTGGGGGGCGGCAGGTTCGGAAGCCTTTTTATTGCGACAGGATAGAATAGCTTTCCATGTACATCTACGAAAAGCATCACATCGACTTTCATGAGAGTCAGCTGTTGCGGTTCGAAATTCGATTTTACGAACGCCTGATTTCTATCCGCCATGAAGCGGTAAGAATCGTCCCGTGAAGCCCAGTCCACAGACCGCTCATGCAGGTCTTTAGCCGATTGCAAAAGCGCCAATCGCGCGCGGTCAATGTTATCGACAGCGTTCTGATGTTCCAAGTTCGCATAGCTTTGGGACAGCATCCTTGATGAGAAGAAGTAGACTCCGATCGCTAATCCGACTAAAGTCAAGCTCATATATAGTAGGACGCGAGTTCGCAGTTTCATTGATATCCGCTCATTGATAATTTCTGCAATTAGCTCCATCTCATTGCTATGACGCTTCTTTTGTAATCCCTAATTATGGCTTAATCGAAAATCAAGAAGAGTCGAAAAATCCTCGAAAATATGACATCCATAAATTTACCTTGTTAATCCGGCAATAGCGCCTGGAAGCGTTCCTTTAAATCTTCATTGAGTCGTCTAATCGCTTGTTATGAAGGGTTTCTGAAGAGCCGTATCGTACACTCTCCTCATCAAGTCCTCATTTTGAAGGGATGAAACGATCTTGAAACACGAATAAATACGAAAATTTGCGGAATCTCCGTTCTTGCTTATCTCGAGAACGCTTTTGTAAGTCGCATGGGAATGCAACATCGCTCACGGCGAAATGCGATACCATCAAGGAACAAAACGTTTCGTTCAGATCGCAACAATCACAAATGCAGGAACGACGATTCTTCCGGGGAAAAGCTTCCCTCGCGCTCAGCAGGCTTCCCTTCGACGTCACGCTCATCAACCGTTCCGGAACGACTCGAAGCGGACTTCCGTACATCGACCTGAAGCAGAATCTCGCGCCCGGAGAATCCGTCTCCGTAACGCTGCAGATCGATGCTCAACGAAAGATCCCTAAACCTTATTCGCCGAAAATACTTGCCGGATTCGGAGTAAGGCGACAGGCGGCAGAACTGCAGATCAAGGGGCGTTCATCGGACGAGAGATCGCCGCGACTGAGGCTGCGATGCGCGTCAAGCGAAAAGCGAACAGTCTGCACCTAATGGCGCAATAGCTGCTATTGACATTGGAATCAACTTTCAGGGCGAGAGTCGTTTTGTCTAGTGTGTCGCGGTATGGTCAATGGTATGCTACGAATATCACTGCCCATCGGTCGACCATCAATGCTCTGCATTTCTTCCGCGAAAGCAAAAAAGCGGTTGAAATGCAACGCCGTTCCGTCGTGGACCCGGACAGACCTCGTCCAGTCAGGTTTCGATCCTGGGGAGGATGGTTGATTTAGAACTCGAAATGGATGCGCCCAGACAGCACGGACACAGGGCCTCTATCCTGGTTATATCCGGGATGGTTGATTAGCTGATAATCGACGCCTAAAGTCATGTACTTGCTCGCCTGGAAGTTGTAGTATGTCTCCACAATCTGTTCGGGAGCGTAGTTGAGCTTGCCGTCGCCGAGCAGAAAACCGGCTCCGCCTGCGGCCAAGTAATCTTTGTGCGCGCTGGAAAGATCGTTCTGCACTACGGCAAGTGCGAAACGGTCATTTGGACGACGCCACTGTTTCCCTGACACCTGAACTCCAAGGCTCGCATGACGATCAATCTCGGTGTAGGCGAAGCTCTCCGTCGCTCCGTCGTCCCAGCTATAGCGCCCGAATACTCCCGTGTTTCCATCATCCCCGAGCGGCGTCTCGAAGTTGAGCCCGAAACCATACTTGACATTTCCACGTGCCTCAGCTTTCACGATGTCCGGCGTCATTCCACTCGCCTGCGCCAAAGCGATCGCCTTTCGATAGTCGCCCATGTGTGCCAGGTTACGATAGCCCAGCAGTCGCACAATAGTCGGCGTCCTGTGTCGCAACAGACGCGGATGCAGCTCAAATTCGAGCTGGTCGCCACGGTTACGACCGATATTGCCGGCCAGGTCGATGCCATTGGCAACGACCGGCATCTGAAAACTGCCCAGGCGCAGAGCAAAATCCCGATTGACCCATTCTATCGCGATTCCTCGGGTGTAACCGCGTGTGTCCGCAGCATAGTCATAGGCGCCGTTGTTCAGAAGCGCCCAGTTCATAAACTGGGTCCGGGTATTGTTGGCATAGGCGTTCAAGTCGAAAATATCGCTGACCCCGAGTTTGCCCGCCGTAATGACGAGGCGATGCGTCGGGCGCGACGTCTTGACCTGGTTCTGTGCCTGTTCGACGGGCTCCTCGCCTTTGCCTGCGGCAACGTTCCAACGTACAAAATAACGTGCGAGGTAGGGATCCTGACTGAGGGTTGGATTGCGGATTACTTCTCCATTCGTATAGCCCGCCAGTCCAAGTGCGTTGCTAATGCCATGCCCACGCGCCATCTCGGGGTTGATATACACCTCCAAGTTTTTCCTAATGCGCGCGCCCAGGTAGAGCGTATAGGTGTTCGATAGCTCCTGCTCATTACGTGAAAGCAGGCTGCCGCCACCCAAGCCGGCTGTATCGATCTGGTAAGGGCTCCTAAATTTGAACAGGCTTTGCAAAATGAACGTCGCCTGCCCGTTGACCTGGATAGGAAACGGCGCCTTGTTCGGCGGCGCATCCTGCGTCGGTTTTTCCGGTGGGTTTGCTTTGCCTTGTGCAGCCGCCAAATTCGCGCCAGACGTCTGCCCTGATGCAACAGAATTTTGCGCTTTCGCGACCTGCGCTGCCGTGAAGAAAATCAGTAGGGCTCCGAACAGCCTCATTTCGATTCTGGCGGCACGAATCATACTTCGCATCTCCTGAAAAATGAGACCAAGTAGGTCCGCAGTCGATTGTATCCGGTCGGTCCAGTGCCGAGGGGCGGCACGCGGCACACGGGTGGCAGCGCTTGCGGCAAGCACAGGAGCAATGTTGGCGGTCTTGCGGTTTTGTATCTCCGTCTCCTTCTCCGTCCGCCCAACAAAGGGCGGACGATCATGATCCAGGCAAGAATCAGGAGTGAGAGTGTGGTAGAATCGCCCTGCTAGGGTGGGGATTCGTCCACGCTCAACCCCGGGGCTATCCGTGCGCTTACACAGGTAGCTTCTCTTACTGATCCGGCGAGTTCTAAACAGCGCCGGATCGGCTTATCTAAGGGTACGCGCATAAATTAATGCACTGAGTTCTGCTCATTTTTGAGATCAAACTCACCTAAATTCCAGTGCAATAACTGTTGGGCGACTCCTTAGGGACGTTCAAGCCTCTTGATGGCGACATTCGCATACTGAGTTTCAGAACTATTCGAGATTGAGATCGCTAAGTCTCCTACTCTATTATAACCATTCCATACTGAATTCTAGACTCAGTTCGTTTTTTGAGTCGTACCCGCGACTCTGAGGGCTTTTGATGAAGGATATTGCAAGGATGCGGTAGAAATACCGAGCAAGGAGTTGCAACGCGAGAAGCTCTTTTTCAAGAAAGGCGAAAGTTCAAAATGAGCGACAATCAGATGCGAATCGTAGAGGTCAAATTGCCCAACGGAACGACGATGTATGCGGAAGCGCGGTCTCTGACGCCCGTCGTCGAGACGGATGCAGTCGGTTCAAAGGGCGGCATTCGACTCGGCAGAATCGATGCGGAGACGAAGGGAGTCTTTTCAGGTTTGTCGGATGCAGAGATTCCGGTTCAGGATTTCGAGGCAGTGATGGGAACGGTTCAGGGAATCGCGCAGGCCGTCTCTAAAACGGCGGAGAGTTCCAATGCAGTCGAAATGAACGTGGAGTTCGGGCTGGAACTCGGCTTGAGTCCCGCCGGACTGACCGCCCTTTTTGTGAGCGGCTCCGGCAAAGCCAGCCTGAAAATCTCCCTGAAATGGACGAACTCAAACAAAACGACGGAGCAGAAAACACTCACTGAGAAGTGAGTAGAATTGGAAGCTGATGAGCGCAGGCAAAAAACGAGCATTGCTGGTGGGCGTGCAGGAGTATGAATACAGGGGGATTCCGAATCTCAAATGCACCGTAAACGACGTCAAAGGTCTGTCTCGAGAACTTGTCGATTCAGCCGGTTTTGATCCTGCAGACATAACTCTCATGACGAGCGACTTGGCGAAAGATACGGAATTCTATCCGACTCACAGCAATGTCATCTTCGTCTTTGAGGAGTTGGCGAAGACGATTGAGCGTGAGGACACGTTCTTGTTCTACTTCAGCGGTCACGGGTTTGGGTATGACGGCGACGATCATTTCCTTGCAACCGTTAATGCTGACGCAAGATCGCGTGGAGCTTTGCGTTCGACGGCGCTCTCGCTCTCGCAACTTCAAGAGAGCATGACAGCCATCAAGGCTGGACAGATCATTCTCATCCTTGACGCCTGTCGAAACGACCCGGTAGCTGATTCCAAAGGTTCTGGAGACCCTGGGCTGACTTCTGGTTTCTCCTCTAAAATGATAGAGGTTGCCAGCTCCCTTCACCAAAACTACCGGAGGACAGTCATCCTGAAAGCTTGCCGAGAGAAGCAAAAATCCTGGGAGTGGCGAGAAAAAGGGTACAGCGTCTTCACTTATTTTTTGATGGAAGGATTGAGAAAGGCGGATATTCGAAACGGAAACTCTCTCACTGTCAACAGTCTTTCAGACTATGTACATTCATGTTTGGAAAACTGGTGCGAGGAGAACAGACCGGGAGAATCCAACCGTCAAACCCCCGATTTCCAGCAGTTCGGTTCGCCTAGCATCATTTTAACCCAAAAACCTCTCCTAAAAAAGACGGATGCACAGAACCCCAGTGTGATCAGCGTCAATGAGCCGCTCGTTGAAGTTATAAAGTCGCATGACCTCAGGAGCTTACTAGATTCAGCATATTCTGAGCTGTCAGGTTTGCCCGTTCCGCTTGCAAAGTCGCCGACGACAATCAGCCTTCCTCGAACTGTCCTGAACAAAAACGATGGCGCACAGATGATACTCATCCCCGCTTGCGAGTTCATGATGGGGGATGAAGATCAGGAAAACAATCTACCTCACAAAGTGAAATTGAGCGCCTACTACATCTACAAGAATCTGGTGTCTGTAGGGCAGTATGAGAAGTATTGCAACCTATCGGGAAAGAAAATGCCTACTGCACCGGTCTTCAATACAAATTGGGAAAAGAAAAACCACCCGATTGTGAACGTCAACTGGGAAGAGGCGCGAGACTATTGCAAGTGGGCGACGGACGGCGCAGGCGATCTTCCATCCGAAGCGCAGTGGGAGCGCGCGGCGCGAGGGACTCAGCGGTGGAAATATCCCTGGGGAGACGTGTTTGATGAGAAAAAGCTGTGGTTCAATAAGAGCATTCGAGTGGGAACTACTGAGGTTGGCGTGTATGGCGTCAGCCCGGATGGCTGCACTGATATGGCAGGCAACGTGTGGCAGTGGTGTCTGGACAGTTGTGATGCGAAATTTTGGGAAAGTCTGAAGTCTCAGGTAGAAAATCCAGTAAACTTGAAAAAAGGAGAAAGTCGCGTTCTGCGGGGCGGTTCTTGGGGCGACCTCAATCCTGTGTACTTCCGTTCTTCCTTCCGGCTCGACTTCATCCCGTCTAACTGGGTCGGCGACAACGGTTTCCGTTGCGTCTCAGGACTTCTTTAGCCTTTTCATTTTATCTCTTTTTACCTTTTAAAAACTGATGTTAGGCAGACCTGACGACCAAATGATTATTTCGAGAGCGCTTTTGAATCCCATGACTAAAGGCAGGGTCTCGGTGGCGCTTCGCGCCTTATGTCCTTCGGACATGAGACGGACTTGCCTGCCCTTAGGACTGCCATTCCTGTGCCAGTTTGCAGAGGCGTTGCTTTTCGAGCATACTCCGGGCCTTGAGCGTCGTGTGCGAAGCACGCACGGCGGAACGCCACTAAGACCGTGATTTTAGTCATGGGATTCTAGTCATGACGCTCTGTCGTTTGCATAACATGAGTTAAAAATATTATATGCAAAGATTTTTCGATCTTTGCGGCGTATTACGTATTCTCTGGCGGAAGCATGACGCCGAAGAAATTTTATTTCCAACTTTGCGACCTCCGCCGCCGCTCCGCGCCGCCCCAATTTTGAGAAGCGGCCTTTCATGGTCTGTGGCGCCACGCCATAGCGGAACTTCCAATGCTCCCTCTCCTAGTGAGCGGTAGCGAATGTTAAGGAGAGGGTTGGGATGAGGTTCCCTCAAAGTTGGAAGCATGAAGCTTAGGCGAGAGTTACCCCAGAAGTTTCATGAGAGCTTTTGAGAGTTTGTTTTCATCGTGGCGAACGACGTTCGTCTGATTAATGAAGTCGCCGGCAACCGGACGATAGCCTTCGGCTTTAATTCGGTCGCAGTCCGGCTCCACGAGCACGGAATTCACGCTGCGATACTTCTCCAGAAGCTGTTGTTTGGGGCGTGCGGTGTTCACAAGCGCGTAGTCGAAGATGCGTTTTCGGGCGTGCCGTTCGATCGTGCGAATGTGGTCGAAAGCGGAAAAGCCGTCCGACTCGCCGGGTTGAGTCATCACGTTGCAGATGTAGACTTTTTTCGCCTTTGAGCGATGCAACGCCTCCGGGACACCCTCCACCAGCAGATTCGGGATGATGCTCGTATAGACGCTTCCCGGTCCGATCACGATCATTTCCGCTTGATTAATCGCGGCTATTACCTCCGGAAGCGGGCAGGCATTCTCCGGAACCATCGACATTCGTTTGATTTTGAGGGGCGAGTGCGCGATGTTCGTCTCGCCGTCCATCGTTGATCCGTCCTCCATCTCCGCGCTCAAATGCACATGCTCGACCGTTGAAGGAAGGACGCTGCCTCGAATGTTCAGTACCCGGCTTGTCTCTTTCACCGCCTTGTTGAAATCTCCCTGATTGATGGCGCACATCGCGGCGATGAGCAGGTTCCCGAAGGCGTGATCGCGCAGTCCTTCGCCAAATCCTGAGCCGCTCGGGGGAGGGGATTGGTCGACGGTTTGCGCGCCGGGCTTCGCATCGGGATTGACGCTGCTGCCGAATCGAAACTGAAAAAGCTCTGTCATCTGAGTTTCGTCGTCCGCAAGAGCCACGAGGCAGTTGCGAATGTCGCCCGGGGGAAGGATGTTGAGTTGGCGTTTGAGTTTGCCGGAGGAGCCGCCGTCGTCCGCCACTGTGACGATCGCGGTGATGTTGGAGGTGTAGCGTTTGAGACCCCGCAACATCGTAGAAAGCCCGGTTCCGCCGCCTATCACGACGATGCGTTTTCCTTGCGCCAACCTTCGGCGCCGATAGATGACATCGACAAGCTCGCCTGCGCTCAACTCCGGATCAAGTACGACAGCTACTGACCTGATTATACCGGCTAGGGCGAAAACTCCAAGCAAGCCCCCAAGCACGATGAGAGCGGCTCCCAAAACTCCCGGACTCACGCCGAGGCGGGCGTTCCGAATGACCCAATCAGCAATGCGATAGGGAAGCGGAAAGCCTTCTTTGCGGGATTCTATGCTGACAGCTGAACCCAACATGAGCAGAAGCAAGCCGATGAGCGCCAGGAAACCCCAGCGTTTCAGTCTCATTCCAGGATAGAGCCACTTCAGCATCGAGAGGGTTTCCTTTGAACTGAACGAGGATTCAGTTCACAATGGGCTTGATCAATCTTTCTTGACCTGCAGAGTTTGTCGCCCTTCTATTTCCGTATCCGCCACCTCTTGAGCGCGGTTCCGACCGATGTCTCTGTGGCGAATGACGATCGGGTGTCCGTCTTTTTCCAACTGTTTGGCGAGGTCCAGAGTCAACACGACTGAGCGATGTTTGCCGCCTGTGCAACCGATCGCGATGTTAAGGTACGCCTTCCCTTCACGTTTGTACTGCGGCAGAGCGAATGCGATGAGGTCGTACATTTTCTCGAAAAAAGGTTCGGTGTTCGGGTCGGAATGCACATACTCGGCGACCTCGATCTCACGCCCGTCGTGACGCTTGAGGGAGGGAACGTAGTGCGGGTTCGTCAGAAAACGAACGTCGAAGACGAGGTCGGCGTCAATCGGCAAGCCGTATTTGAAGCCGAAAGAGGTGATTGTGATGAGCAGTCCGGGGCGAGTCTCCTGCGCGTATGCGGAGTGAATGGCATCTCGAATCTGCATCGGCGAGAGCGGGCTTGTATCGAGTACGCTGTCCGACAAAGCGCGAATCGACTCAAGTTCTTCGCGTTCCATCTCAATCGCTTCCGTAATTCCGCGTTGCGGATCCTGTCCGGCTTTCAGCAAAGGGTGCGGGCGTCTCGTCTCTTTGTAGCGATGAACAAGCGTTTCGTCGCCTGCATCGAGGTAGAGCACTTCGATGGAAGACCCGCGCGCGCGCAACGATTCGATCACAGCGGGCAGTTGTGCGAAAGCGGAACCTGAACGTATGTCGATGACTGCCGCCCCTCTCTCAAAACCGGCGGCTTCGCAAAAATCGAAAAGAGCCGGAAGTAGAGCGGGGGGCAGATTGTCGGAAGTATAGTAATCTGCATCTTCAAAACTGTGAAGAGCGAGAGTCTTGCCTGCGCCCGAAGGACCTGTGATGACTACGAATCTCATGATGTTGTATGCTGGCGAAAAGCTCCAGGCGCTTTGAACTTGCAAGCGAAAAGCGCCCGGCGGATGCGCCCTAAAGCGGAAGCGATTGGGTCTGACCCAAGTTTGCAGACCTCAGCCCGGCTTCCAAAATCTCCTGTGCATCTCGGCTGATAGAGGGCGAACAGAAGCCTTCAATCGGCAAACCGTTCTCAATACAGTGTAGCAGATATTCGGGCGCATTCCGAAACGGAAAGACGGTAGGAGTCGGATCAAGAACCTCTTCCAGCTTGCCGGGGCGCTGAATCAGGATCTTGTCGTGAAGAATGCCGATGGAGCCTGAACTGCCGTAAACGACCGGGTTTGTTCCTGCATAGCCCACAGGTTGAGTCCAACTCGCCTCGCAAACTCCGAATGCGTGGGCGTATTTGGAAATGATGATTGCGTTGTCGTCCGAAGCCGCATAGAGAGGCTCGTCCCCGAAATAGCCTCGCATTCCGGTGACGCTTTGCGGCAACCCCAATAGTCGCGCAGACAGGTTCGCTCCGTAGCAACAGTAGTCCATGAGCGCGCCTGCCCCGTTGATTTCGGGCGTGGAGAGGTCGCGAACGAACTGTTTGCTGCACCCGATCGCCGCCGGACCGGAATGAGCGCTTCGATATTTGACATAGCGAAGCTCCCCGATGTCTCCAGCCAGGGCGCGACGCTCCAGCTCTTTCCAGAGGGCGGACCAGGCGGTTGGCCAGTTGATTAGCAGCAACGTTCCAGCTTTTTCAGCGGCGGATTTCATACGTTCGGCTTGTGCGAGCGTTGCCGCCATCGGCTTCTCGCTGATCACATGAAGCCCTCTGGCGGAGGCGGCTTCAACGATGTCTGCGCCCTCGCTGTTTCCTCCCGCCGCCTGCACGATGTCAAGCTCCTCTTTCGCGATCATCTCTTGAAAAGAAGAGTAGAGTTTTTTGACGCCGAACTCTTTCTGCAACTGTTCCAGAAGCTCAGGCTCGTCATCGCCCCCGGCGACTAACTCCACGTTCGGCAGGTTTTTCCAGTGATGCAGTTCGCCCCAAACGTGGTCGTGCGACATGCAGGCGACGCCCACTCGGTAGGTCTTGGACATGAAAATTCGGTTCTCCCTTGAAGTGTATATGTTATCTTAACGGTATGGATTCAATTTTGCGGCTGAAATGAAATCTTTGTCTCGGCGGCGAACTCGCGTCTGCTTGGCACAGGATTCTACGCTGCCGTTGGCTGTCTCGCAAAGCCAGGTTCGAAAGCGCCCGGTTAGGAAAAAAAGCGTCCACCGAACTCCAAATCTCTTTTGCGCTCTCCCTACCGGAGGACGCCCATTCGTTTGCCGGGCGCTTTCTCAGTAACCGGCTGTCACTAAATCCTGACTTCGCCGCCAGCATCCACTAAGGCGCGCAAGCGTTCGTCGGAAAGATTTTCAAGCCCGTCGAACTTGATAGCGATGTGCAGATTATGAAGGTTTTCCGATTCGGGCAATGGTTCTATGCGCACAACGCGCCCCTCGCCTTCGATTTGGGAAGATGCGGAAGCGTCGATTGCGAATCGCACACGCATTCCTACCTCAAGTTTGGCTTCGGAGATAAGCGTACAGCCGCTCTCGCTGACGTTTTCCGTTGCGCCGAGATTGAGGATCGCCTCCTGAGATTCAGTAGCGATGCCCACAGCAGCCTGAAGCGATTCAATACGGATTGGAAGAGCGAGATGAACGCGCGGGCGCTTCCTTCTTTGCTCACGATGAATTTGGGTCGGCAAAGCCAATTCCCAGGCAGGAACGGGAAGCGACAGATATCGAAAGAGTTGGGATTGGAAAAAGTAGAGCGCATCTTCGCCATTGATTTCAACTCTCACGGAGAGACCGGGCGCGAAATCTGCAGGAACTTCGACACGAGGGGCTCCGACAACTACGAACGTGTCTTGATCTCGCTCCAGAACGCGCGTGGAGCATCTGCCGTCCGTGCTGATCAGAGTCAGTCGCTGACCGATACGAGCGAAATCAAGATTAGCTGTTTTCTCAGTGTGGACAGGAAATGTCAACGAACGCTTGAGTTTTTCAATCAGAGTGTCCAGACTAAACGGTTTGATGAGAATTTCAGTTATGTCCAGGCGCCGCAACTCCATGTCGAGAGTTGGACGATCATCCGTGGTCATCAGCAAAATCGAGGCTCTGGGGCAGAGCGCTCTCAAACGCGGCAAAAATCGCGACGTGTCGCGCAATCGGGCGTCCCATAAGACCAGAGAAAAGCCCTGTTTAAGGGCTGCTAGAGAAGCGTCGGTCCCGGTATTCGCCACCACAACTTCAAACTGGTTGTCTTTATGAAGTTTCGCTTCGAAGACGCGACAAAGATAGGGGTCTGCGTCCGCAATCAGAACAGATGGAACCGGAAATTGAACTGACATCACTACGCCCTTCTCAAATGGAAACTCTTCTTTCGTCTGCTGCTTAGCCAGACGTTCTTACTTGCTCCTTTGTTGCCTCAGATGCAACATTCATGCCAATTACCGCAAATATGCCGTGCAGGGCGAAAATCCCCTGAACCGTACTGAATATGCACTGAAGACAGGCATTTTTGAGCTGGATGGAACAGCTTGAGCTTTATGAGCGATCTCGTTTTGTTCAGCTCAGATTTCATCACATATTGAAGGCCGCGATTAAATGAGGAAATGACGAGTGAGTCATATCATCCTAATATTTGCAAAGGCAAAAGATCGAGAGTGAAAGTGTTTGAAGCTCTGTCTG
>JAYVOT010000807.1:0-4191 GCA_043757795.1 Chthonomonadaceae bacterium
AAATGAAGATCTACTCCTTTACATACGATCTGCGAGCGAAGGAAACCGAGAGGACAAATCCTCTTCTTCCCACGGTTCGCCAAGAGGTTCAGACGGGAAATCCAGGTCTAAAACCGGGAAATTTCCGGAGATGGATTCGTAAGCTTCAATGGCGCAATAGCCCAAAGATTCGCACTCGATCTCTTCCTCTTCCCCTGTCACGAAATCTGCGACTGATTCAGGCGACAAAAGCGCCGCTTCAAATCGAGTTCTCCCTTGCCCGATCAGCCAATTGCAAAAGTACTGGAAGCCGTCGTCTGAACACCCCCCGTTCAAGATGTAGGCGACTCCCCACAAATCCCAACGATAGGCTTCAATACTGCGCTCCATAAAAGCTTTGTGAAACTCTATAATACGATCCGGTTTTAGTTTTGCCAACGATGATGAAAGCTTTTCGGTCTGCTCTTCGCATTCGCCGGATTCCGTCTTGCTTGCCTCGATAAAACTCCAAAACTCCTCGATTTCCAAATCAAAACTCCTCGATTTCCAAATCAAATCTTCTGTTGCAACGGCAGAATACGGACTGTAAAGAGCGTTTAAAAAACTGAAAACTCGGCAGTCTCTACTTCAGTCGGCGTATTCTGAAGTTCGTTTCTATTAGATCCTGAACAATAGCGGCGTGTGAACCCCAGACTCCCTAAAAGCCTTTGAAATTTCACGTCCTCCAGAACAGCTTCAGGCGGGTGCAGAGCGCAACAAGCGCCCCCATTGTCAAAGTTTCGCAAACCGCGCGAAAGACGCCCGACCACGGGGCTTGAGTCCAGCTTGCAAAAACGACTTCGAGCGTGGTCAAGGCAAGTATCGGCTGAATCAAGTTCCCCATTGCACAGTACCCTATCATCGGGTTTTGTCCCACAGCCGCGAAATAATTCAATATTTTCGATGACTTTAGAGCGCGAGTCATTGCAAAAAACGCGGTCAGCAACAGTAGAGAGATGGCCGTCGTCACAAAGTAGTAACTGAGAGTGGAACTGTCTTTTTTAATCCCGCCCTCGAACGGCTCGAACAAAAGTCCGAGTATCAGCCAATAAACCGCCCATCGTACGAACTTTTCAATCAACTTCAAGTCCGGTGAAATGTTATGGAATATCCTTGTCTTGGACGCCGCTTCGACAGGCGGCGATTTCGACCGAATGTTGGTTCTGAGTAGAGACAAATTAGTGAGAAATGCGAGAGACGCAGATATTCCAAGCGCGATTAGCATGGTTTGCCAGACATGTCGTCCCTCCAATCCTATCAACAAAGCCAGGATTAGACTAGTGATCATGAGACAAATGGCAATTCCTGAAAACGCTGACAGATGCCAGTCGTATCTCTTTTCAACAGAGGTCTCAGCAGAGGTCATAGCCGCCGACTTACTCTCCACTTTCGTTTCTGAAATCCATTTCACGAGCATATCCCCGGCGATCGTTCCGGGGATCACGATGAAGAGATACTTCAGCCAGTCCCAATTGAAAAGGAAGGCGAGAGGTTTGTCGTCTCCGACCATAGGAGTGAATTTCCACAGGACTTTAATCCAGCCGGGTTGGGTGGCGGAGAGGCGCAAAGCAAGATAGAGCGGGAGGACGGCAAGCCGGGCAAGCTGGTTTTTACGAGTTATGAGCCAAATGAGAGTCCCGAAAACCGCCATATTCGCTAGAACGATCAGAATGATGTCGTTGCGATCCGGCGTGAAAAACTTGCTGTAGGAGCCTGCCGGATATCGTAAATTCAAAAGTAAAAGGATAGCTCCAAGATAGCCCGCACACGGCAATCCGAACCTGAAAAGTTTTGGAAACTTGACCGGAATCCGAATGAACATCAAAAACAAAAGCGCAAACCCGTAAATAGAGATAAGCCAGGTCTGCGTAGTAGGATGCGCGTTGATCGCGTAGGGGCGAATATGCTGCAGAAACACGGCGAACCAGGCGAGAGTCGCCCCCCGAATGAGGGCGGAGCCTGTTATTTTCAAGGCGCTTCCCCCTTTCTCGATTCTGTGAGAAAGAGAGATCGGTATCGCCGCTCCCATACAAAAGAGGAAGATCGGGAAGACGAGATCCACCCAGGTCAAACCCGGCAGATTCGCGTTGAAGTCATGCGTCGGGGGCGGTTCCTGAGCGTGATACATCCAGGCAGGCAACGGTTTATCGAAAGGAATAACGCCGGACAACGTCATCATTAAGATTGCGATTCCGCGTAGAGCGTCCAGAGCAGTCATTCGCGGGGAAGCGGTTTCGCTTGCGCCAGCCGCATTTTCGGAGGCAGATAAATCCATAAAGTCCTTTGAATTCGCTAAAACACCCTGCAAACATACACGGAGAATTTCCGAACTTGGCTTTCGGGTTGCGATAGAGCCTGTGTCTGTGCTATAATGCTACTATCAATTTCGACACATACGTCCTTTCGCCCTGCCGGTTTCACATCGCTTGCGAAAAAAGACGCTTGATTGCATTGCAAAACTCTTTGAAAGGTTGCAGGTCGGACAGGTTGAATGGAAGTCTCCTGCAGGTGAAAGTACGATGAAAAGAACTTTCCAGCCGCACAATAGGCGGCATAAAAAAGTTCATGGTTTCCGTAAGAAAATGCAAACGCATGACGGACGCAACACGTTGCGAAGACGAAGACTGAAAGGTCGCCACGAACTCATCAAGTAATTACCCAGGCGCGAAGGGAAACCATTCGCGTCTTTTTTTCGTAAAGTCTATTAGACCGCCGGGAGGGACGAATGAGGAAATCATATGTTGCCCTCTAACCGGCGATTGAGAGACAACCGCGATTTTCGAAGAATCTATGCTAAAGGCAGATTTTTCGCTCACCCGCTTGCGGTCTTGCATTTGCTGAAGCGACGAGGCGAAAGCGCTGAGAAATTCCCTGAAAGTCGAATTGGGTTCGTAATCAGCAAGAAGCAAGGAAAAGCGGTCGTTCGCAACCGCATTAAAAGAAGACTTCGCGAGGCGATACGACTTCGGCTTCCGGAATTGAAACAGGGAAGTTACGACCTCGTTTTCGTAGGTCGAACGGCTGCAAAAGAAGCAAGTTGGAGCGAATTAAATATTGCCATTTCAGATTTGCTCCAGCGAGCCGGCGTTTTGATTGATCCTGTACGAGATGCAAATTTCGATAAGATTTAGTTGCAATCTCTTAAGATAGAGGAAAAATAGATGCTCAAATTGGGAGATTTCAAAAAAATCTCGCTTCCGAGCTTACTTTTATTGGGCGTCATTCGTCTCTACCAGAAGACGGCTCCCTTCCGACCTCCTGTCTGCCGTTATCAGCCCACCTGTTCAGAGTATGCAGCGCAGGCGATTCTCGCACATGGCTTTTTTGCGGGCGTCGCACTCGGTATTCGTCGCATCTTGCGATGCAATCCCTTTACGGAGGGCGGATACGATCCAATTCCCAAAAAACACGACTCGTGAAATGCTCTCGGTCTCGTTATTCACTGCTGAGGAAAACCATTTGAAACCCGTATCGCGTATCTTCGCTCTTTTTTTGATCACGATCCTCGCTATTTTGATGACAGGTTGTCAATCGGGTCCTAAACACGACTACCCGATGACGCTCGTTCACGCGAGAGAGTTGGAAGCGAAAGATCCGCCCGTCGCCTACGACGAGTTTCTGGACGTTTCCAATAAGCTGTCTGCAACGGACAAGGAAGGCGCCGCGGCGGCAATGCTTGAAGGGGCGCAGTTCGCGATGGATCCGCTTCGTTACGGCATCGTTTCCGGATTCAAACCTGGAACTCCCGGTCTTTCAAAAGAAGTTTTGGAATCGATCAAGAACCGCCAAACGGAAGGATTCGACAAAGCTCACGAAGCTCTGAAAACGCTGGAAAAAAATTACGGTTCCACAAAAGTCGTGATAAAGGCGAAGCAAGATCGCGTTCGCGAAACACTCGAGGAGACCATAGACAAGCGAAACAGCGTTCAACTCAGCTACAAAGCGATTGACTTTTTAGTCAATATGACAGGAGCAAAAGAGGGTTTCAGCTACTGGTTTGCGCTCGTTCTGATCGCTGTTTTCGTCAAAAGCGTCACTTTGCCCCTCTCTTTAATGATGTACAAGAGTCAGCGTGAGATGCAACGCATTCAGCCGGCTTTAAAAGCTTTGAACGAGAGTTTGAAAGACGATCCGCAAGAGATGCAGAAACGTCAGGCGGCTTTCTACAAAGAG
>JAYVOT010000808.1:0-4181 GCA_043757795.1 Chthonomonadaceae bacterium
TTTTCCGCAAGCCAATCTCGATTCAACTTTAAGTCGGGCGAGAAGGCTCTATCTCCGAAAACCTCTCTCAAGTTCCGCATGACGGCTCCTGAAGGAGAGAGAACGGCTCTCGCCGCTTCATCCGCGCTGAACGCAATCGCTCCTTCTAACTTGAGCGATTGCGTGAAGCTGCTTTTTCCGCTTGCGATTCCGCCGGTGACTCCGATGACCATGTTGTTTCACGTAGAGAATCGAGCTGTTTGTGATAGCGAGAGTTCGGACAGCGAAGTCCGCTGTCTCAACTCGCTCAGGACTTGGCTTCTCCGCTTGTAGGGTCAGGAGTTTCTCCGGATTCGGTTGTCGTCTCCGTTTCCGTTTCAGTATCATCCACTTCGATGCTGTTGAGGTCGATCTCCTCATCCTCAAGCTCGCTGTTTCTTCGCTCCCGTCGAGTTCTTTCGTTCTTCTTGGCAGCGGCGAAAGCGTCGCCGATCGTGAATCTCGGTTCTTGATCCGGTCGGTAGCGCGGGAACTCTTCTCTCTCGCCTCGATCATCGTCCCGTCCTCTTCGGACTCTGCCTCCAGCGGCGGGCGCGGTCGCGCCGCCTCCGGCTGCGGGAGCCGCTCCATTCGCCGCAGGCGCGGCGGAAGGTTCGCGAGTAGGCGGACCTTGATCTTCGACAGGTTGCAGGGCGCGTAAGGAGAGCGTCATCTTTCGATTTTCGGGTTGAAGTCCGATGACTTTAACGGTCACTTCTTCATCCACATTCACGCCCGGTCCGCTTTTTCCGCTCTTATTGCGCGGCATTTCGCCGGTGGGAATAATCCCCTCGACTCCGCCTTCAACTTGCACGAAAACTCCGAACGAGTGAATTCTCGTGACGACTCCTGTAATTACATCGCCCTCTTTGAAAAGCTTGGAGATTTCAGGCCACGGATCCGGCAGTATCTGGCGCAAACCAAGGGAGACTCGGTTGCTCTCAAGATCTGTTTTAAGGATGTGAACGTCAAGCTCTTGACCTTCTCGCAGGATCTCTTTGGGGTCTTTGATTCTAGTCCAAGACATTTCGGAGATATGCAGTAGCCCGTCTATGCCGCCGAGGTCAATGAAAGCTCCGTAGGCTGTCAGGCGTCGAACGGTTCCTCTTCGGGTCTGCCCCGGCGTCAACGAAGCTTTGGTTTCAGCGCTTTTCGCTTCGCGTTCTTCCGATACGGCGAGCTTATTGGAAAGAACGACTTTATGTCTTTCTTTATCGACCTCGATGACTTTAAGCATAATCTCTTGTCCGAGGTATTTTTCCAGATTGTTTCTCAGGCTTCCGCTGCCGACATGAGAAGCGGGAACGAAGCCTCGAATGCCGAGATCGACCACGAGTCCGCCTTTAACCCTGTCCGTTACGATCGCTTTGATGGTTTCGCCGGTCTCTTTAGAAATTTGAACCTTGTCCCATGCCGACTCGAAATCAGCTCGTTTTTTGGAAAGGATCGGCACACCGTCCTGATTTTCGGCTTCAAGTACATAGACCTTGATTTTTTCTCCAACGGAGACTACCGATTCAGGAGTGACGTTCGAGCCTGCTCGCGAGAGTTCATTCAGTCGAATGATTCCTTCCGATTTGGCTCCGACATCGACAAGGACTTCGCCCCGGTCGATTCGCATCACTGTTCCGAGAACGACTGTATCTTGCTGCAGCTGTTGAAGCGACTGTTTGAATTCTGCGTCGAAATTTTTCATCGCTTCTTCAAACATACCGGAATCAGAACCGGCGGACGGCATTGGCGCATTCGTGGCGGACGCCTTTTCGGGCGCGACGGGCTGAGCCGGAGCCGGTTCCTCGGTCGCTGCGCTTTCGGCCGCGACTGTAGAAACATGGGTAACGGGCGACGATTGTTCGTCGGAAGGCGTTTCGGTTTGGATGCCTTCCGGCGTAACAGCGATCGCTGTTTCCGTAGTTTCCTGAACCATCTCGTCAGACATATGCAATCCACTCCTCTCAGCGCGGTTTTGGGGTTCCCGATTTTCTCGGAGTAAGAGCCGCGTTGGGTTGACAATTTTTGTGCGGAGTCGCCTCCGCACGCTTGTAGCGATCGGTTAGGAGATGACAGCCTAAGAGTTGCGTGCCTCTCTGCAGAAAATGCAGTTCGAGTTCTATGACCGTTTTCGATCTCGAACGAAGCGCGCAGATAACTTATTTTCTACCGGAACAGGCTAAAAAGCCTGCTTCAACTTCATCACAATCTAAAAATTGAATCCTTAGCCATACGTTACGGGTTATTATAGCATGATTCAAACAAGACTCAATAGAAGTTTGAAGCTCATTTTCAGAAATACAGACTCTTTTTCAGTCGAAGGAGACTTGCTCGAGACGGTTTCACGCTCGGAAGCGAGCGGTCTTAACTGTTGGGCGCAACCTCTTCGCAAGCGACATCGGAGTCATTGCGGCGCTTTCGCGTTCGTTCCAGCTCTTTTATTTGAAGCCAATAGCGCCGCAACAACGCCCTTATGAGGGCGGCGCAGGGCACAGCGAAGAACATTCCGAGCAACCCGCCCATCTGTTCGCCCAGAAACAGATGCCCTGCTTCGCTTCCTATCAAGAGCACCACGATGATGATGACGGGATGTAGCTCCACCTGCTTGCCCAGCAAATAGGGCATGATGAGTTTCGTTTCAATCAGGTGCAACAGGCTGAAGAAAATGGTGAAAGCGAGAGCCGGTCCTACCCCCTTTTCTATCAGTAGTAGAATGATGATGGGGATCGCTCCGAAGATCGGTCCAACTACCGGAATTGCACGCGTCAGCCCTGCGAAAACCGCCAGGATGAATGAGTAGTGAACTTGAAACGAAGCCAACCCGATAAATACGATGACGGCAGCGATGCTGCAGAGCAGGAACTGTCCGAAAATAAACGCTCTCATGATCCGGTTGAACTCTCTCAGGATCAACAACGCTTCACGCCTGTGCCGTTTTTTTATCAGCCCCACCATCTCATGCTTGAGTTGCCTGCCGTCAATGAGAATGTAGAGCGCGAGCACCGGAATGAGAACCAACTCGACAAAGGCGCTGAACGTTTCGGAAAGTCGTTTCGTGAAGACCGGCGCGGAGTTTTTTACCAGTTCCGGGAAGTTGGCTTTCTGGAGTTGTTCGATTATTTTCGGGGATGCAATGGACTCGGGAACGCTTTTATCGTACCAACGAAGAATCTCATTCATCTTCGCAGTCATCTCCTGTTTGCCCCTGGCGCTCGACATTCGCTTGATTTCACGACTCAGAGGCGTCGCGACCCATCTATAGCCCTGCCAGACGACGAGGGTTGCGATAATTGCAACAAACATGACGGCGGAAGTGCGGCGTTGATGTCCCGTTCGTGAGACAGGCTCTTCAGGACTCGCCCGGCGCAACTTTCTTCCAAACCATCCGATGACGTTTCCGGAACCCCAGTTGTCGAACCGGATGAAGGGGGGCCATTGGTAGAGCAACACAACCAAAGGATCCAACACATAAGCGATGATCGCTGTGACGATCAGAGTGATGAGGACGCTGCGGAGCTTGTAGCACGCGAATATGGAACCGGAAAGTATGAGCGCTCTCCACCACACTCGCGTCAGCAAGCGCCAGGCGGCTTCGGTCATCGTTTCGGCTTTATCTGTAGGCAGTGACATTCGGCATCCTGAATCGAGGTTAAAGTATTAGCGAAATAGCGCCGTCCGGGATTCCCGCCTTTGAGCGCCAGGAAGGTTTCTATCGCCGGGAAGCCGGGTAATAAATGCTCCCGGCAAGTAGGCTAATTCATCGCAACGGGTTGATAACCCATAGGCGTTAAATTAAACCTACATGTTTTCCAACCGTCGACGCACTCTTGTTTGCAAGAGTTACATTTTTCGCTGTCGGCGTTGCGTCAGTTTGCGCGGTTTTTCCGACTTGTCGTCGTTGCCGCTGTCCCCGGCATCGCTTGAGGAAGCGGTGGTCGTTGAAGCGTCGCTTTTCGGAATGTAGAGCGGCTTGTCTCCCGGCAAGGACGCTGTTCGCGCCACCAGTCCGCTTTTCAATCCGGAAGCCGAGCCGTATCCGGCGAGCGCGAGACCCGTGTCGTACTTCTTCCATAAAACGAGCAGAACGCTTGCATTGAAGATAGAGGAGTAGGTTCCGCTGATGATGCCTATAAGAAGCGCGCCGACAAACTGATGGATCACTCCGCCGCCGA
>JAYVOT010000809.1:0-4180 GCA_043757795.1 Chthonomonadaceae bacterium
GTCACTTGCGAGCAGTTCATGATGGCGGAAAAAGCCAGGCTCTTCAGGGATAAAGACGCTGAATCCAAAATTATGGCGACAAATGATCCGCGCGAACAGAAAGCTTTCGGGCGAAAAGTGAAAGACTTCGATGCTGAAAAGTGGAGCGTCGCTTGCGAGGAGATCGTATATCAGGCGAATCTTGCTAAATTTTCCCAACATGAAGAGTTGAGAAACAAGTTGCTTGCGACTGGAGACAAGATCATTGCGGAAGCAAGCCCGCAAGACGCCATCTGGGGAATCGGCATGGCCGAGGATCATATCAATATCGCCGACACTACTCTCTGGGGACAAAACTTGCTTGGCAAAGCGATCATGCGTGTTCGGGAAAAGCTGATAGACGGCGCGAAAGCAGTTTGTACTTCCGGCGCTTGAAGAGGGTCGTTATGAAATCGAAACTGAAGATCACGCTTTGCGTTTTGGCAGGATTCGTTTTAGCCGGATTTGGACTTCTGTTCAGTCAGCAAATCAGGTCACGGAAAAAGGAAGACCATGAGATCACGAAGTTAACCGAAATTGCAGCTTGGGTAACAAAACAAAACCTTAAATCGGGAATCTATAAAAACTTGCTGCCACCGGGCTTTAACAAAACAACGAAAATTGGCGCCGATCCCGTGCTGATCGCCAATGTGTCAAACAATGCCGTCGTTGCAATATTGTGGAAATCCCATTTGGATTGGCATTACAACTATCATGGTTACATCTATGTTGACCCCAAGTTCCCCCTGCAGTTAGGACAAGATTCCTATGGACGAAAAACACTCGGTCTCGACTTTGACGAGGGCAGTCCTTACGTCGAAGAGACAATTTCAAATCAAATCTATTTCGTTTGTCATGACACATGGTGACTAAACCTAAGCTTTGCAGTAAACGGTATCAAAATCCCTCAAAACAAGCTTCCTTGTACATCAACCACAGTTTCGGAAACCGGAAGCCCCAAGAGCGCCTTCATTCGGTTGGAGGTCGAGGGGGAGTAACCTTCATAGTCGTTGTTGGAGTAAAGGAAAAGCTGCTTGAACCGACTCTGATTTTTTTTGAAGACCCCCGCCCACTTCTCGATGCTCTCCTGCCGCTCCCCCTGCACCTTGTTATGAAGCATGAATGAGTCGTGCTTGCCGAGCAGACGGACGTAGACGAAGTCAGCTGTCACCTCGAAGCGCCGGGGCATGCCGTCGTAGTCGATGGAGACGAAAGCGATTGCGTACTCTCGCAGAAGATCGTACAGTTCTTCGGTCAGTAGTGAGCGGTGGCGCACTTCAAGGGCGAATCGCGCCGTCGGGTCTTCAAGGGTCTTTAAAACTTTGAGAAACTCTTTCAATTCCGGGAGATTGCCTGCAGTGAAGCTCGGGGGAAACTGTATCAGCATCGGTCCGCGCTTCTCGCCAAGGTTTGACATCGTGCGAACGAAGTGGCGAAACGGCTCTTCAACGTCGATGAGGCCGAGGTCATGCGTGATAAGTCGAGGAGTTTTGGGGCAGAAGATGAAGTTGTCCGGAACGGACTTCGCCCAGTTTTGAACGGTAGCAACCTTTGGAGTACCGTAGAAAGAGGAGTCGATTTCAACTGAGTTAAAGGTTCTTGCGTAGTGCGGCAGAGCCTGCTTCAATGGAACGGAGTCTGGATAAAAGACCCCGTTCCAATCGGAATATCCCCACCCGATCGTGCCGATATGCGCAGGAACTGTGAAGGCGTCCGACATACTCGCTAACCCTCTAGACCTACTAATTCGGACTGCATCCCTGCGGAAAGTTTTTCCCACGCGGCGATGATTTTGTCGTCAAGCGGATCGTTGTCGCTGTTCTCGATTCTTCCCCGCTCATCCAAAAACGCGACCGTTCGCCGAACTCCTTCAACCCAACTGATTTCCTGTTTGAACCCAAGATCGCGCATCGCCGCAGAGTTGTCGAATATGCTTGGAAACTGAAATATTTCCACGCTGATGCCGGAGGCTTTCGGCGCAATCTTCCCAAGCAGATCGGTCGGAATGTGAACAAGAGTCGGTTTCGGAGCGTTCATCGCCTCTGCAACTCCCTCATGATAACGATTCCATGTCATCCACTCTTCGCCCGTCACATTATAGAAGTTGCCGAACGCTTTCGGATTTCCCGCCGCCCCGACAAAACCCCGCCCCACATCGTCGATGTGGCATGCCGCCCACAGGCACGAGCCGTCGCCATGAACGACGACAGGCTTGCCTTTACGGATTCTATCAAGATAGGTCGTCTTACCGCCCAGACTATGAACGATTCCGCCCCCTTCGCCGTAAGTTTGCGAGGGACGCATCGTCGTCACCGGGAAATCGCCTTGCGCGCCGGCCGCCATAAACAAGTCTTCGCATTTCGCTTTGTTCGCCCCGTAACCGCTGATGTGCAACCGCGTGTCGCTCTCTCGAATGGGGTAACTATTTGCCGCGCCTCCATAAACGCAGACGGTGCTGCAGAAAATATAGTGCCCTATGCGCCCCTTGAAAGCCCGGATGGAGCTTTCAGCGTCTTGCGGCGAAAAGGTAATCATGTCCATCACGCAATCAAAATGTCCAGATTCCGACATCTGTTTCTCGAAGTTCGCGTAGTCTCGTCTATCGCCTATGATCGACTTCGCGCCGTCCTGAAATCTGACTTCGCTCTTCCCTCTGTTGTAGAGCGTGACATCGTCGCCCCGCTCAAGCAGTTGCTTGGAGATCGCCGTGCTGATCAGCCCGGTTCCCCCGATAATAAGTACCTTCAATTGTTGCCTCCTTGTATGTTATAGAAATAAATCCAATGTCTATTTTGCGCTTTTGAGTCCCAAAAAAATATTTCCGGCCCGGCAGCGCTTCGCACACCATGCAATGCGCTCCGTCGGCGCTCTCGAAGAAGCGGGTATTGAAAATATCGCAGGAACATGAAGCGCTCGCAGATCCCGGTACTAAAGTACCCGGCTCAATGAAGTTCCGCCCAGTGTCCTTCGGACAAGATATGCGCCTTGGGCGCTCTCGCGTCCGGAAGGCTCTTGCTTTTTCTTACCGAGCGCTTTCTACACCTGGAGCGTCCGGAAGACTATTCCGCAACCATTTCCCACTTGCGATTCGCGCTTGACTTCAATATCGCGTCTATTACCAATTGTGATTTCACGCCCTCGCGCATATCAGGGGTCACCGATTTTTGTCCAGTCGAGATCGCTTCGATCCATCGGTAAGTCGTATTGGAGGACGAATGCCTGCCAGGTCGAAAGGTGTCTTCCTCCGAATGACCTTCTTCCGGCTGTCTTATTCCCGGTACATGGGCTACCTCAAAAAATTTCTCTTTTCCTTCGCGGATCCCTTTCAAGCAGGTTCCGCTGTGGTTCGCCATATAATGCAGTCTGCCCTCGGTTCCGAAGACTTCAAGCTCCTGATGTTGCGCGTATCCTCCCTGATACGCCACCCAACTCGTGTGGAATACTCCCTGCGCTCCACCTTCGAACTCTGATAAAAAGGCGCATGCATCATCATTTCTCGAGCCTGCCCGGACGTCCTCGGTTCGAATCAACTCGATGGCCTCCGCCTCTCTGAAAACGGTCATGTTGTGAGCGCATACGGAAGAAAACTCCAGTTGAGTTGCGTACCTCGCAAGGTCAATCAAATGCGAACCGAGGTCGCCAAGAATTCCGGCTCCGCTCTTTTCTCGATCTCCTCGCCAACCGGGAGGTCGGTGCGATCCGAAACCGCCGTGATATTGACCGGAAACGTGAAGTATTTTACCCACATAGCCTTCCGCAATCCGCTTCCGAAACTCGATCACGTTCGGATTATCGCGATAGGGAAAGTTCACCATCGCAAGCGCTCCCATCGCGTCGGCTGTCTCCGCCATCTCTTTTGCCTGCGCCGCGTTCATCGCCATCGGCTTCTCGCAGATAACGTGCTTGCCTCGTTTGAGAGCCGCCATCGAAGCGGCATAGTGCAAATTATTCGGAGTGCAAACCACAACGCCGTCCATCTCGACTTCGTCTAGCATAGTCTCGAAATCCGTAAACGCCGGGACGCCTACGCCATACTTCTCAGTGTCCTCAGCGCTTCTGCTCTTCGTCCCGCAAACAGCAACGATGCTCGCTTTCGCGTGCGACTTAAGCCCTGCCAGATGCCAATAATTCACCCACCAACTCGGACCAATGATACCCACTC
>JAYVOT010000810.1:0-4178 GCA_043757795.1 Chthonomonadaceae bacterium
GTCGAGCGCGGACTGCGTGAACTTCAGGTGCGTCTTACTGAAAGAAACAGCGGTTTGCAACTGATTCAAATTGCCGGCGGGTGGCAACTCTCGACTCGCGCCGCGCACTCCGAAGTCGTCGCTCGACTCATGGCGCGAGGTTCCAACAAGCTCACTCGCGCCGGAATGGAGACCCTCGCCATCATTGCCTACCGACAGCCGATCACTGCTCCTGAGATAGAATCGGTTCGAGGAGTCGCCGCAGCAGGCGTCATAAAAACTCTTCTTGAACGCCGCCTCATACAAGAGGCAGGAAAAAAAGCTTCTCCGGGACGCCCTTCCCTTTATACCACCACAAGCGACTTCCTGCACTACTTCGGCTTGAAGACGCTCGAACATCTTCCGGAGATCGAAGAAGCGACTGCGCCGGTTGCGCCAATTCCCGCCGACGCAGTGACGGGCTGATGGTAAGATGTTTGAACTGGACAATTTGGTGACATACTGAGGTATCAACGTCCTCTAATCCAGTTACTGGAATTATCCGATTGAAAAATTGGCGTCATTCTGACGCAAGACCGACATAATTTTACTGATATTTATGATGGTAATTCCGTTCAGGATGGGTTATCAGATCGCTTACACAACATAAGAGGCAATTGCAAAAGTCAAGAATCAGACATTATTTCAAATCTGCAACGTGATGACTGTCATTAAAGAAAATGATAGATGAAGAATATTTTTGGAAGAATTTTGAGTTTTTGAACATTAAGACTAAAAAGCGAATGCGATTCAACTGATGATAAACTCATCTATCATATGTTCAATATTGAGTGAGGGATTTTTGCATGAGCGCTTTTGCATTAAAGTTAGTTGACAATCAGTCGGAGACTGTTCAGGACATTTCTGAAGACTATGATATCGCACAACCACGTGCGGACGCCATGATCCATTCGCTTCGTGCTTTTGGATACGATCTGGCTACAGCGCTGGCAGACTTAATCGATAATAGCATTGCGGCAAATGCGAAAAATATTTGGCTGGATTTTCATTGGAATGGAGAGAAGTCCACGATTTCAGTTGTCGATGATGGCAAAGGGATGACGGAACCTGAATTGTTGGCGGCGATGCGACCGGGAAGTCGTAGCCCTCTTTTAGAACGAGACCCTAAAGACCTGGGTAGATTTGGGCTTGGTCTCAAGACGGCCTCCTTTTCTCAAGCAAAACTTTTGACGGTCGGGACAAAACTGGATGACGCTTTAGCAGTCCGATGCTGGGATTTGGATTATGTGACGAAGTGCGGCGATTGGCGCCTACTAAAAAAAGGCTCGGAAAAATTCAACAATATCGCTCTTACTCTACTGGAACCTCTTTCTTCCGGATCCATGGTTTTCTGGGAGGCGATGGATCGCATCACGCCCATAGGAACTCAGGTTGACAACGACAAGGCGCAGGAAAATTTTCTACAACGTGCAGAGAAAGTAAAAGCTCATCTCGCGATGGTCTTTCACCGCTTCCTCGATCCCCGTGAAAACCCCGGCAAAACACCACTCAAGATCTGGCTAAATGGCAATCAAATCAAGGAGTGGGATCCCTATTTAAGCCATGAGACCGCAACTCAGCTTCTTACTGAGGAAGCGGTTTCCCTGTTAGGAAGCCGTCTCGTCGTTAAGCCCTACGTCTTGCCGCACCACTCCAAAATATCCTCCGAAAAGCACAAAGCGGCTTCTGGTGTGAAAGGATGGAATGCTCAACAGGGATTCTACGTCTATCGTAATCGACGTCTGCTTGCGGCCGGAACCTGGCTCGGACTTGGTTTCCAACAGGAAGAGCACTACAAGCTGGCGCGAATTCAACTCGACATTCCAAACCACATGGATGCGGAGTGGGAGATAGACGTCAAGAAATCTCGCGCCACTCCACCACCCTCGATTAAAGAACAGTTGAAAACACTTGCGACCGCTACTCGAAGCATAGCCGCCGCAATCTACCGGCATCGAGGTGCGCGCATTCAAAATGGATCGAAAGAAATTGTCTTTCTTTGGAATCAAAAATCACGTCGCGGAAAAGTATTCTATGAAATCAACCGCGATCATCCAATAGTCAGTACCGCGCTGGAAGTTGGAGGAGCAAAAGTACGCAACTTGTTGCACATGATTGAGGAGACGATTCCGATCGCAACCATAACAAGAGATTGGTCGGCGGACCCAACCAGTCAGACCACTCCCTTCGACGAGAAAACCAATCCTGAAATGATTGCGACCTTGAAGCATATTTATCAAAGCCTAACGACCTCCGGAAATACGCCAAAACAGGCTAAGATTATATTGCTCAATATGGAACCTTTTCATCTTTTCCCTTCCATAGTAGAGTCCATTGAAGAATAGGATAATTTAGATTGCAAAATTCAAGCGATGCCGATTTCGAGCTTGCCACTCAGATTGCACGAACAGTTCTAAGAGGACATGCTTCTCCTAGGCAGGAGCATTTTGACGAAGCGGTTCAAAGAGCTACTGCTGCCGTCCCGGGAATTGACAATATAGAGCTTAGAAAAATATTAGAGATTTTATACAGCGTCTTTATTCCAGATGGCACGATATTAACTGACCCTGCAGGACATGAAGAGTGGATTGCGGAGTGGAGAGCAATAAGTTCAAGAGACTTTTGGTACCGATATGAGAGGTATCTTGAACAGGAAAAAAGCATGCCCCCACAATCTATCGCTCGACTTGACAGTCTGACTGACCGTACTCTTGGCTTGTTGGAAAGCCCTGCTAGACCAGGAGCGTGGGATAGACGCGGTATGGTTGTCGGACAGGTCCAATCCGGTAAAACTGCGAACTACACAGGTCTCGTCTGCAAAGCGGCTGATGCAGGATACAAACTTATCATAGTCATGGCGGGAATTCACAATAGTTTGCGTAGCCAGACTCAATTGCGATTGGACGAAGGGTTTCTTGGGCGCGATACGAAGCAAGATCGACGCTATCGGCAAGATAGCCCCAGGATTGGGGCGGGCAAAATTCGAATGCCATCTATCTGTAAAATAGCGGCACATTCCTTGACGACAAACGATGAGAAAGGAGACTTTAAAAAAACTGTAGCGAGTAACGCAGGGATTCATATCGGTAATGATCCGGTCGTACTTGTCATTAAGAAAAACGGTTCTATCCTAAAAAATCTACTGGGGTGGATACTTCACAACATTGGCGAAACTCAAGGCGACACTAAAGTCGTGCCAGGGAATATCCCTCTTTTGCTCATTGACGACGAGGCGGACAACGCTTCCATCAATACTAAAGCTCTGGATGAGAACGCTAGCGGGAAATTCAAAACAAAACAGGATGTGACTCGGATCAACGCGCTGATTCGACAACTTCTGAACTCCTTTTCTAAAAGCTCCTATGTCGGATACACGGCAACGCCTTTCGCAAATATTTTCATCCCACATGACGTTAAAACAGATGACGAAGGAGACGACCTTTTTCCGCGTAGCTTCATCATAAATCTTCCAGCGCCGTCCAATTATATCGGGCCAGTGCAGGTGTTCGGATTGGATGCCAGGGATTCGGAAACGACCTCAGGCATGCCGATTCGAAGACTTGTTTCCGACTCGGACATTAGTTTTCCGGCAAGTCACAAAAAAGAGTTGAGGCCGTCTTCCCTTCCCAACTCATTGCAAGAAGCGATCCGGGCGTTCGTTATCACGTGCGCCGCTCGCGTCGCACGCGGACAAACTGGAGAGCACAACTCAATGCTGATTCATGTCACGCGATTTGTTGACGTTCAGGCTATCGTTTGGGACCTTGTGAATACGGAACTCAACGCAATGCGCCGCCGCCTTGAGTTCGGAGACGGTGAAAGAACTCCTTCTTTGAAACAAGAACTGCGAGCTTTATGGCAACGAGATTTTGTTCCTACATCTGAAAAGATGCTTAAGCTAATGCCTGAGGACAATAGTATATCCGAGCTGGAGTGGGGACAAATAGAGCCGTTCTTAACTATGTCAGCAAAGAAAATAGATGTGAAGAAGATAAACGGCTCTGCCAAAGACGCATTGGACTATTATGATCATAAAAATGGACTTAACGTAATCGCTATCGGAGGAGACAAACTTTCGCGTGGATTGACATTGGAAGGCTTATCGGTAAGCTACTACCTCCGCGCCTCAAGAATGTATGACACTTTGATGCAGATGGGAC
>JAYVOT010000811.1:0-4177 GCA_043757795.1 Chthonomonadaceae bacterium
CTAAGAATAAGCCTGTGATCTGTCCGTGCTCATCTACATCTATGTCTTCCGCTGCGGGGCGTTCCGGCAATCCCGGCATCGTCATGATGTCCCCGGCGAACGCGACCACAAATCCGGCTCCGGCGGAAGGAGCGAGAGAACGGATGCGAATTTTGAATCCTGTCGGAGCGCCGCCGCCTTTAGGGTCGTCGCTGAAGCTGTATTGCGTCTTAGCGATGCAGACTCTCAGGTGACTCAGTCCGTGAGCCTCCAACCAGCGCAACTGCGTCTCAGCCTCCGGCGAGAGTTCCACGCCGTCAGCGCCGTACACGCGGGTTGCCACTGCGTTCAGCTTGTCTAGCAACGGCATACTCGCTTCGTAATTCGGTGCAAACTTGGCAGGCAGTTTCAGAGCGTCCAACACCGCTTCTCCGAGGGCGCGTCCGCCTTCTCCGCCTTCCGCCCATACGTTTGCGACAGCCGCGCTCCATCCCTGCGCGCGACAGTGATCTAAAACCGACTGTATCTCGACAGAGCTGTCTTTATAGAATTTATTGATAGCGATTACGAAGGGAACTCCCATTTGAGAGACGTTCTTTGCGTGGCGATCCAAGTTTGAAAGTCCTCGAACCACCGCCGCGACGTTCTCTTGGTCCAGTTTTTTCCTGCCGACGCCGCCATGCATTTTGAGCGCGCGGATCGTCACGACAAGCGTCACTGCGTCAGGAGGCAGATTTGCGGAAGGCGCCACGATGTCGCAATATTTCTCGAAGCCCAGATCGGAGCCGAAGCCTGCTTCCGTCACAACGATATCGCCCAGTTTCCGAGCGAGCTTGGTGGCGAGCACGGAGCTGCAACCGTGAGCGATGTTCCCAAAAGGACCGCCGTGAACGAATGCGGGAGAACCTTCAAGAGTTTGCACCAGGTTCGGTTTCAGGGCGTCCCGCAATACGGCTGCCATCGCTCCGTTCGCCTTCAAGTCCGCCGCCGTCACTGGTTCTCCATATTTCGTCTGCCCGACGATGATGCGTCCGAGTTTCTCTTTCAATTCAGGAAGCGATTCGCTCAGACAAAGAATCGCCATCACTTCTGAAGCCACTGTGATGGAGTAAGAGGACTCCCGCGGAATGCCCCCTGTCTTTCCGCCCAATCCGATGATCACTTGCCTCAAAGCGCGATCGTTCATATCTACGACCCGTTTGAAGCCGATCGCGCGAGGGTCGATGCCTAAAGCGTTGCTTTGATAAATATGATTGTCCAACATGGCAGCCAGCAAGTTATGCGCCGACGAGATCGCGTGCATATCTCCGGTAAAATGCAAGTTGATGTCTTCCATCGGAAGAACCTGTGAATAGCCGCCGCCTGCAGCTCCGCCCTTCATTCCGAATACGGGTCCCATTGAGGGTTCGCGAGTTGCGGAGATCGCTCGCTTGCCAAGCTTGCACAGCGCTTGAGCTAGCCCGATAGTGACGGTAGTTTTCCCTTCCCCTGCAGGAGTCGGCGTGATAGCCGTGACTAAGACGATCTTGGCATCGGGTTTGTCGGAGGACAGAAGGCGATTGAGAGCCTCATAACTGATCTTCGCTTTATTCGCCCCGTACAGTTCAAGGTCTTCAGCAGACAACCCGAGATTCTCAGCGATCTCCAGGATCGGCTTTAGGACTGCAGCTTGAGCGATTTCAATGTCGGAACTCATGAAAATCTCCTGATAAATCGAGTATTTATGACGATTCAGAAACTTGGCGATACTCTTTCAAGACGCTCCCAACATCGCCGTCTCGATGAATGACGCCTCTATCCAACCAAATCACGCGATTGGCGACTCTCTCGACAACAGCGAGATCATGAGATACGAAGAGAATCGTCTTATTCTCAGTTTGCAATTCAGCGATACGGCGATAGCACTTATTCTGAAACGACTCGTCGCCCACTGCAAGCACTTCATCCACCAACAGGATGTCGGGGTCGGTGTGAATTGCGATAGAGAAGCCGAGGCGCAACTTTGCTCCTTCGTTCCAAGTGAGCAAAACCGTGTCGATTTTGTCTTCCAATTCCGCGAACCGGATGATTGACTCTCGTTTACTCTCGATCTCTTTCGGTTTCATTCCCAAAAGAGCGCTATAAAAAAAAATGTTCTCGTTGCCTGTCAATTCGTGATGGAATCCGGCGCCAAGTTCCAAAAGCGGCGCAACTTTTGCTTGTTCTCCAGTTTGGTTTTGAAGTCGAACGATTCCGGAGGTCGGACGATAAACCCGTGCCAAAAGTCCGAGCAATGTCGATTTGCCGGATCCGTTTCTCCCAATGACGGCAACGGTCTCTCCATGCGTTATCTGCAAATTGATTTTGTCAAGCGCGGTGAAAGACTCTTTCGCGCTGTTTCCCCTCCCCAAAAGGGTGTTTTTCAACGAGGATCGGTGATTTCTGACGAACTGTTTGGTCAGGTTTTCAATCGTTATGGCATAGGGAAAGGCGTTTTGATTCGATTGCAAGAAGCTAATTCCTCTCAACAAACTTCCACTTGACGTGATTGAAGTAGGCGTAGCCGGAGATTAGAATAAAGAACGAGATAGCCGCCGATCCGCCGAAAAGAATCCAATCCATTGGCAACGGCGGTTTTCCTATCAACTTTTCATTGAAGCTTTCCGGTTGAAGAGGTTCCAGTATAACACTGCGAAACGCATTGATAATCCCGGTGATGGGATTCAGCATATATAACTTGAACAGGATCGGGTTTGCTTGCTCGTTGCTTTTGCTGTAGAAGATCGTTTCGACGGGAAACAAGATAGGGAAAACGAAATATACTAGTCCAAAGAGGGTTTGAAGCAAGAACTTCACGTCTTCATAAAAAGTGTTTAGTGCCGCAACCCATAGCGAAGCCCCTGTCACCAACATTGCCTGCACCAAAACAATGAGCGGGAACAACAGCATCTCTTTGCGTAGCGGAATGCCCTTGTCGAATGGAGGCACAAACCTCATGACTGCAAGGTAGAAGACGAAAAAAACTGCCCATCCCAATATGAAGTGAATGAAATTGCTTACTATTATCGCCAGGGGGATCACTTCTCTCGGCATATAGACCTTTTTTATCACTCCCCAATTAATCAAGAGGCTTTGACTGGAGTCCAAGACGGCAGTTGAGAAGAATGTCCAGGGAATGATCCCGCACAAGAGATAAGGTCCGTAGTTTGTCGCACGAATTCCCAGTGCGGTCTTTACAAGAAAACTGAGGACAAGAACGGAGAGGAGCGGCGGAACGATCGACCACAAGAATCCGAGCGCGGAGTTCTTGTAACGAACCTTGAGTTCACGTGCAATGAGCATTTGCAAAAGATAGCGAAATTTCCAAAGTTCTGCCAACTCCTCAAGCATCGCCGTTCTTTCGCTCATTCGCGTTTTCAGTTGCAGGATGAGGCTGAGTTTCAACGTCTTCCGGTCGCGCCGGTTCGAGGAGAGTAAGCAATGCGTTCCTGTGAATAAGAACTTTGCGTTTGCCGGCGATGCGGTAGGCTTCCAAGCGCCCCTGCCGGATGTAGGAACGGATGCTCGACTGACTTACCTGTAGATATTGCGCCGCCTGTTCTACGGTAAGCAGGTCTCTGGCTTCCAAATCCATTCAGCAACCCCTCTCTCCAAATGATTCCTTGCCTATGGCGATCTCGTTCCGAATAGGGTTTAGCACGTACTAACTATGCTGTTATAGAGGAAAAACGAGTTGACTGGCGAATACTGAGTTCAGTATACAAAATCATAGCAGGGAATGTCAATATCTAGTAGGGAGTTTTATGTATGTATCGGAATCTTATTGGCTGTTTGTTCCTTTTATTTCTATTTGCAACCTTCGCTCCGATGCAATCCGTCGCTCATGAACAGTCTAGTCCTATGCCTAGAATTTGCACAGTGGCGCTCATCCGCAAGGAGCTGCCAGAAGATCCGAAAGTCCTACAGGAGATTGATAAAGAGCGTAAGTTGAGAATCATGCGTCCGCATAAGTCGGGTTTGTTTAAATGGCAACTCGCCCCCAATGACAACGCCGCTCGCCCTGTTTCCTCGAAAAACTCCGCTAAAGCGGTTGCGGAACAAGAGTCGGAATTGACCGGGAAACAGTGGGAACAGGTGGCGCAAACTCTTTTTGAAGATTCGCTCTTCGCAAGTTTGCAGACAGACCTGAACCTAAAAACAGTCCCTGAAATTGTAACGG
>JAYVOT010000812.1:0-4160 GCA_043757795.1 Chthonomonadaceae bacterium
GTTTTCGAGGAGGGTTTCTCTGCCGGAAGCGTCGAAGGCGTGATTGACGGTCATGCCGTTCGCCAGGGTTCGACTCTTCTCCCTGTCCAGCGCGTCCCAGGAGATTGTGGTGATCTCGGCAACGGGGTTCAGGATCGAGGTCAGCCGGTTCTGACCGTCATAGCTGTAGGCGGTCGTTCCTCCGTCCGGATCAAGCATTGAGGTGCGATTGGAAACTGAGTCGTATGCGTAGGTGAGAATGAATCCGGTGGGATAGGCGACGCTGGTCTGTCTGCCGTTCAGGTCGTAGCCGTAGGTGCGCATTCCCAGGAAGCTCTGCTCCGTGATCTGCTGTCCGGCGGCGTCGAAGGTGAAGGTGGCGTTCGTTCCGCCATTGATGGAGGCGCTCGGTCTTTGCGAGCTTGAGCACAATCCGAAGAACAATCGCATTCGTGCGAAGTAGAGCGCTCGCAATAGATAATCTTTGGAGGTTATCCAAACCATTAACGACCCTCTATCTCAAGTAGGCGCATTGAACAACTTGCATCCAAGCTTCGTTTTTCAATTTCAGAAGCTTGTCTATGCAACTCGTCCCGACAAGCTGAGCATTTTCACCGCAGTGTTTTTTTCGATTTGACTTTTCGCTCCAATGTGAAGCTCTCCTCAAAATCAACGTTTGCATGAGACTCAGGCGAACAACTCAGCGACTTTCAAGCCTTGCTTCCTTCCTACGCCTCAGTTCGCGTGCATGATTTGGCTTTGCGCAGCTCTTATACTCGTCGAGCAAATTGAAAAACATATCCAAAGCTTTTTTGTCGTCCCCGCTACATTCCTCTAGGATGATTTGGCAAAATCCCATTGCAGACTCATGTCCTAAAAATCTCATCGCAACCCAAAGATGCAAGCCGTGAAATGACGGCGTGTCGGAACACTCAATTCCAAACGCATAAGCCATGTATTCACAAGCCTCAAGGAAACTCTTTAATTTTATCAAAGAGTAGTCACCGACGTACATCGGGACATTGGGGCGTATTTCTTCAATTAACTCGTAGATGTCAAAGATTTTCATTATTCTCACTTAGTTGAAATTGAAGTTCATCCACAAACTTTCATAGAAATGCAGACAGTTCCATAATCTGAAACTAATCGTATTTAACGATCATTTGCTTGCCTATGGACTTCTATCTTAACATACGCGAAGCTTCTAATTTTTATTCCGAACTTCTGAAACCTGAACGCCCCCTTTTCCGTAGTAGAATCAGCTATCTTGCTACATTCGACTCTGAAGCGCATTTTCAATTCGAGTTCCCTCAGGAGCTGTTCCGAAAAGCCTGATCTCATCCGGCACAGCCATCAATCTTTTAATGAAATTCAAGGGGCGTGAAACCATGAGCGTGCAAAATCTATCGTCGAATGAGCGGTTGCCTGCGGTCAATGACGTTTTGACCCGGAAATTGAACGCCGCTGCCTGGCGTATTCGACTAGTGATGCTGGTGAAACTCTGTTCTCACGCACTCTGCTACAGCTCGCTTGCTTGCCTTTTGTGGGTGGGTCTGAGCAAACTCCGCCTCATCGCAGAACCGTCGCATTGGGTGTTGGGCGGCGTGATTCTCTTTGCGTTGTCGGCAGTCGCGGTCTATGTTGCGACTCGGAAATTGACTCAGTTGGATGTAGCCAAACTCACTGATCGCCGCACAGATCTGAAAGAGCGCCTCAGCAGCGCCGTCGAGTTTCGGTCTCAGGGATTCAACTCCTCCTCTCCATTTCATACGCAACAGATATCGGACGCCCTCCTTCATGCCGGAAGCGTCGATCTCAAAGCAGCCTACCCCATTATCATCCCAAAACAGTTCTGGGCGGGCATAGTCGCCTCGCTGGCTCTTTTCGGGATGTTCTTCTTGCCGAGTCTCCCGATTTTTTGGTCCAAAGAAAAGAAGCAGGAGGCGGAAGAGGTAAAAAAACAGGGCGTTCAAATCATTAAAGTGGCGAAAGACGCGACTAAAGCGGCTGGTACGCAGGATTTGAAAGAGACCAAGAAGGCGGCGGAAGAGGCGAAAAAGCTGGGAGAGGCGATGCAGAAGGCGAAAATGACTAAAAAAGAGTCGCTTGTCGCCCTCGAAAAGCTAACCCGAAAGATGGAAGAGACCCAGAAAAAACTCGCTGAACAGCAAACGCGAAATATGGATAAAGCGAAGAAAGCGGGCGCGGACTTCAAGAAATCTCTGGACAAAATGGAGAAGGAGATCGCGGAGAAAAAAGCGGACGAAGCGAAGAAGCTGGCGCAAGAGGCGAAGAACGCGCCCAAGAAGCCGGTGGACCCGAACGCGCAAAAAAATCCGACCGATCCGAAACAGAGCCAGCCCCAGACCCCGCAGATGAAACAGGCGATGCAAGCTATGCAACAGATGGCGGAAGCCCTCGCAAATCTTGATAAAAGCGCTCAACAGAAAGCGATGCAAAAGATCGCGGAGCAACTCAAATCCGGCAAGATGACCAAGCAAGAGATGAAAAAAATGCAGGAGGCGATCAAGCAGTTGGCGCAAAACATGAAGGACAGCGGGCAACAACAGCAGGGCGAACAGATGGGAAAACTCGCGCAGCAGATGCAAGACGGCCTGAACAACATGGATCCCAACTCGCTTCAGCAGATGGCGCAAGCGGCGAGCGAAATGGCGAAACAGTTGGGTAAAGAGGGCGGCGAAGGCAAAGACAAACTTGACGGACAGTCTCTCGCAGAGTTGGCGGACGCCCTTAAGGGCGGGCGAATGACGATGGCGATGGGCAAGGGCATGGGGCAGGGCGGAAATATGCCGGGGATGGGATTCGGCGGTCAGGGACACAAGACCGATGCGATGAAGGATCCCGGGAAAACCAGCCCTCGTCTTGTTGCAGAGGGAAAGAATGGGCAGAACAAGGGAATCGGCAAGACGAAGGCGGCGGAAGAGTTCGCGAAATACGCCGCTATGAAATCGACGCCCTCCAAGTTCTTGCCGAACGGCAAAGTAAAGGGTGAAAGACAGAAGAACGGTCAAGAACTGCAGATGAACTTCACCGGAGACCCGGAAGCCTTCAAGAGCAACGCCGCTTACTACTCCGTCTACTCCTCCGGCAAGAAGCAGGCGGAAAGCACTTTGAATAAAGAGAACATCCCGCCGACCTATAAGAAGCAGGTCAAAGAGTATTTTGAAAACATCCGACCCTGAGGAGAGACGAATGAGTGCAATTGAACAGCAAACAGCCAAGTTTACTTCTGACTTCAATCGAATCCGCAAGGAGATCGGGAAAGTCATTGTCGGGAACGATCAGATCGTCGAGGGAGTGCTGATCTGTCTTCTGGCGAATGGACACGTCCTTTTGGAAGGGGTTCCGGGCCTGGGGAAAACCCTCCTTGTGCGAACTCTTTCGCAGGCGGTCGATCTGAAATTTTCACGAGTGCAGTTCACCCCGGATCTGATGCCCGCAGATATCACCGGTACGAACATCCTTCTTGAGAACGCATCCGGACAGAAAGAGTTCAAATTCCAGGCGGGCCCGGTTTTTGCGAATATCGTGCTTGCGGACGAAATCAACCGTGCGACCCCTAAAACTCAGTCCGCTATGCTGGAAGCGATGCAAGAGCAGGCTGTGACTGTTGCTGGGATCAATCACAAACTCGCGGCTCCTTTCTTCGTTCTTGCCACACAAAACCCGATCGAAATGGAAGGGACTTACCCTCTTCCGGAGGCGCAACTCGACCGATTTCTCTTCAAATTGCTCGTCAAATCGCCTACTTTTGAAGACCTCGCCACGATCGTGGATCGAACGACCGGAATCAAGCCCCCTCCGATCGAAGCGGTTCTAGATGCCGAAACAATACTGCAGATGCGCCAACTCGCTCGCGAAGTCCCACTGGCGCCGAACGTGCGCGAGTTCGCCATCAAGGTCGTGTTGGGCACTCAACCGGACTCTGCGCACGCCCCCGCGCAGATCAAGCAGTTTGTGCGGTTCGGGTCAAGCCCGCGCGGGGCGCAAGCCATCGTCGGGACAGCGAAAATTCACGCTCTTCTCTCCGGCAGATACAACGTCGCAATTGAAGACGTCATGAAAGTCGCGATTCCCGCTCTGCGCCACAGGCTCATCATGAACTTCGAAGGTCAAGCGGAGGAGATCGCCCCGGACGTTCTCATTCAAGCGATTTTAGA
>JAYVOT010000813.1:0-4159 GCA_043757795.1 Chthonomonadaceae bacterium
CCTATCGGACCGTCAGGTTATCTATACGGCAATATCTCGGCAGATATACCCGCAAACTACCAACTGACAGGCGGCGATTCAATCACGATTCGCATCTCTTCGCCCACCATTGAAGCGATCACTCAAACGAAAGTCATCGACGCTCAAGGCAGGATTCAATTGGATGATCTGGGGTATGTAACGCTTCGAGGTCAGTCTATCGATTCAGCCGAAAGCTCGCTTCAAACTCAACTCAGACCTTTCTATAAAAACGCAAAAGTCTCCATCACGGCGCCGCGCCTGCACACCATTCAAATTTTTGTCACAGGCTCCGTTTACGACCCCGGCAACTTCTCCGTGCCGGCAGTGGCGACTGCTTTCAACCTTCTTACGATAGCGGGAGGACCTACGGACGACGGCACTCTGCGACAGGTCGAGGTTCGGCGCAACGGCAAAGTGATCGCAAGACTGGATCTCTACAAGTTGTTGCTAGGAGACGGTTCTATCCCGGACGTGCCTTTGCGATCAGGAGATCAGATTTCCGTACCCCCTCGCAGATCAAGAGTGGCGATCAGCGGAGAAGTTCTGAAACCTGCCGTCTACGAGCTTCTGCCGAAAGAAACTTTAAGCGACGCATTGAAGTTCGCTGGAGGCGTTAGGGCTTCCGGTTTAAATCAGAACGTTCGAGTCAACACAGTTACGCCTGGTGTCGAGCGCATCATCAAAGACGTGAAGGTTACCGACAATTCGCCCCTTTACGACGGGGACGAAGTGGAAGTTTTCTCAGTACGAAACCGCTTAGTGAACCGGGTCACGATCGAGGGCGCGGTAGACCTGCCGAATGACTACGCGTTGACCCCGGGCATGAGAGTTTCAGACCTTGTCGCGAAGGCGCGAGGTCCCCTGAATGAGGCGTTCTTGAGGCAGGCGGAACTGCACAGGTGGCAACCGGACAACACGGACCTGCTCGTGACGATCGATCTGGAAAAAGCGATTCAGCATGATCCGAAGTACGATCTCGAGTTGCAAACGCTCGACAGACTGCGCGTCTATAATCGTGACGAAGTCGCCTATATCGGACTTGGGAAGGTAGAAATCTCCGGAGCGGTCAAGCGTCCGGGAATTTACGACGCGAGTCGGAATATGCGAGTGAGCGACCTTATAAGAATGGCCGGAGGTCCCCTGCCGGACGCTTCGTTGGAGGACGCCCACCTTCTCCACTCCCATCCGGGTGCGCCTTACTCACACGAGTACGTGAACTTGAGTCAGGCTTCGCTCGCGAGACTGAGTTTTGATCCGGAAGTGTTGGATAATGACAGATTGATCGTTTTTCGAGCAGATGAAGCTCGATTCAAACCCGCTTTCAGAGTGGAGATTCGCGGCGAGGTCGTGACTCCCGGCGTCTTTCCCAGAACTGAGAATATGCGCCTATCAGATCTGCTCGCCTACTCAGGAGGGCTGAAACCGAGCGCCGGAATGACGATAGACATCGCTCATGCTCGTCGACTTGAAGACGGCTTGAACACGCGGGTCGCGACAGTCAATCTCGACGGCAATCATACGCCGCCGGCAGACAAAGATCAACTCCTGGAGGATGGCGACGTAGTTTCCGTGACAGGGGTCGGGGGATATCAACCTGAGGTTCAAAGCGTCATCATCACAGGGGCGGTGAACAAGCCCGGAACTCACTTCTTAATCCGCAAAGACATGCGTCTTTCAGACATGATTCGGGAAGCGGGAGGCTTGCGGAAAGAGGCGTTCCCTGCAGGAGCCGAATTCTACCGTGACCCGAAATCGCTTGTTACTTCCGGTCAACGCTCGCTCGTGCAGGAGTTGGAGGCGCTCAATCAGATTCTAAATGACAGCGTCATAAAACAGGAGATAGCGAAAACGCAACTCGACCTCTTCAAGGCGGCGGGAGCGGCTGTCGCGGATTCAAGCGGAGGAACCGCCGCGGGCGTTTCAGCCGCGTCCGCGACCGGCTTGACAGGGGCGAAGATAGACGCTTCGCAACTCGTCTCTCCGGCTCGAAAGTTCACCGCCGCCCAACTAGATCCGAACGGATACGTCGCGGTCAATCTTCCAAAAGCGTTGTTGAAGCCGCTGGGCAAGGACGACATCACGCTTCAAAACGGAGACATCATCTCTATTCCGGAAATTCCAACGACTGTTCAAGTTTTAGGAGCGGTCTACTCCAAGCGCGGCGTTCTTTACGAACCGGGAAAACGCCTCGATTACTACATTGATCAGGCAGGCGGCTACACGGTAGACGCGGCGCGCGACAAGATCGAAGTCTTTCATGTGAATGGCGGGGTGGTTCCCGGCAAGCGAGTGAAGGAGTTGGAACCGGGCGATGTCATCGTAATTCCGACGAAAGCTTTAGCGGCAAGACTTAGCAGCCGGGGCAATACGTTGAGCGATCTATTCCGGACGATCACCTCTTCTGCGATTCTATATCGGCTGTCGACAGGCGTATTCGGACTGTAGTCGGCGATTGCAAGTATTTTTACGAAAAATGCTTGCAATTCTCAGCACAAAGGTTTATAATAGAGCTTCAGGTCAATGGATGCGACTATAGGAGCTGTACTGATGAAACCTTGGATTGTGGAAACTCACGATGGGCGACCGATCCTGACACACTACTGCAACAGTCTCAGATCAGGAGACGGGTGCGCTGTTCTTCGCGCCGACATCACCGGCGGCTATTCCTGCGAACGTTGCGGCGAGAAATACCTTTCCGCGACATCCTCTTACCTGCCTGACATTACTCTCAGATTGAGAGAAGCTTTTCAATTACCGATTGCGGCTTGAATGTCATCCGTGTCCATGCCGACAAACTCGAAGCCGAGTTTGTCGGCATTTTTACGTTCGCCTCTCAACCTGAGAGGCGAAATGTGCTACAATCAAGCGTCTTAAGCATCCTCTTAAACCCCGTTCATGCGCTATGGCAGGAGAGTTTCAAAAGTGACTCCAGTTAAAAATTTATCGCAAAATGAAAATGTGTCGCAGTTTCTAAAGTTTATCATCATCGGGCTGAGCAGCACAATGATCGATTTTGCGATTCAATGGCTCTTCTATTTTAAGTTTCATACGCCGCTCGTCGTCGCTAAAACGATCTCTTTCACCTGCGCGGTTTCCAACGGGTTTTTCTGGAACAGCAGATGGACTTTTAAGGGATTAGGTTCAGGAAAAAATCACGAATTGTACATGAAATTCGTCTCCGTCAATCTTGTCGGATTGATGATAAACATGACCATTACTGCGATCACAGCCTACCTCTTAGTGCACCGTCTTCCTTCGGATACGTACAAACTCCCGTTCGCGATATGGCTTGCTTGCTTTGTCGTGGCTACTGGAGGAACCTTCTTCTGGAACTTTACCGCCAATAAACTGTGGACTTTTAAGAAAACGGATACGCTGCTCAAAGCGCAAGAGTAAGATATTATGAAAGCCGCAGAGACCCTGGCGTAAATCTTACGCGAACTGCGCCTCCGAATGCTCCCGCCCCCGTTTGGGGGCAAGATAAAGACTTATAGAGCGCATCAATCGTTAGTCACTTCTCAACGCCTTCACTCCCTGCCGATCTCCTCTAAACCGCACCCCCGTCGCTACGGCGGCGCCCCAAATTTTAGTGATGATTGCGAGCGAATCCTCTTCCTGCAGGAAAAGACGCCCTCCAACTCGAAACTCACATTTAGAAATCAGCAAATAATGCGCAATCAAAACGAATTGATAACGCATTTGAAACGGAGTGAAAAATGCAGGAAGCGAAGATAGAAGTTCTTTTGAGCGAGGCGATCGCGGAGATCAATCCGAATGTGCATGGGCACTTTATGGAGCATCTGGGACACTGCGTCGCAGGAGGAACCTGGGTGGGCGCCGACTCGTACATCCCGAATGTGGATGGCGTTCGGAAAGATGTCGTCGAGGCGCTCAAGGCGGTCGAAGCCCCTGTCATCCGTTGGCCCGGCGGTTGTTTTGCAGACGACTATCACTGGAAAGACGGCATCGGAGAGAGGTCGAAGCGCCCCAAAAGAATCAATATCCATTGGGGAGACGTGATCGAAGACAACCACTTCGGGACGGAAGAGTTTATGGCGTTTTGCAAGAGCGTAGGGACGGAACCCTACTTCTGCGGGAATCTCGCTAGCGGAAGCCCGCAGGAGACGCGGGACTGGGT
>JAYVOT010000814.1:0-15736 GCA_043757795.1 Chthonomonadaceae bacterium
GTTTACAGGAGGAATGCAAACAAACGCTAACTCGATTCCGCTCTGGCGATACCCGGAATTGGCGTTGCCGGTGATCGTGCCCGCTTTCACGGCAGGCGCTTTCGCAAGAGAGCGAGAACAACGCACCTGGTTCGAAATCCTGCTGACTCCCTTGAAGCCTGCAGAGATTTTACGCGGCAAGTTCTTCGCCGCCCTGATTCCCACGCTTGCTACGATCATCGTTCTGATCCCGCCGATGATGATGGGCATGATTATGTCCGGCACGAACTGGGGCATGGATGCTGGACCCTGGATGCTGGTCGTAGGATTTAAAATACTTGCGAACGCGGTTTTCTACGTCTCGCTCGTCCTGTTCAGCTCCTACTTCTGCTCAAACGCCCGCGTCTCGCTCGTCGTTTCCTATGTCGTCTTGATGGCATACGGAGCGATCAATTATTTCGTTTGGACAGTCATTGCGCCGACGCTCTTATCGCTTTTCTACCACGCTTTTCTCTACCACGTTTCCGACGCCTCGCAAAAATCGAACATGACCTCTGCTAATCAGTACACCGGACCTAGCGCGATTGCAATGGGCGCGCAAAGCTTTCCCCGTCAAGCCTGGCAAGTCTCTCAGAGTCAATTTGAGCTAAGCGCTCCGGACACCATTCATCTTGTCGAATCCCTGGTTTTGAGCGTTTGCATCCTCTGGTATCTCCGGCGTCAAATCGGCAAACGACGCGATGAGAAGACGGGATGAAAACTATTTCCGGTTGAACCCTCAACCCTCCAACTCCCCTTGCCGGAGAACCCTCAACCCACCAACCTCCCTTCTCCCGCGCTGCGGGAGAAGGGGGAGTAAGAGAGATGCGCCATCGCCTTCTATGAAGCCGTCCTCAGGGTCAGAGGGATTGTTTGAACCATGATACCCATGATTAAAGGATTAGCATGATTCTGATGCGGGAGTAAAACTGTTGGGTGCTGCAGGGATTGTCCCGGTCGCACTCTACTTTCATCGCAGCCCGCAAGCTTCCGACAGCAAATCATGTTAATCCATTAATCATGGGTATCATGGTTCAGACAAAAAGCTTGCGTCAGATTCCAGTTTCAGAGTTTCATGGTTCCCTAAGGGCGCTATGAAACTATGAAACTGGAATCTGACGCAAGTCTTGCTCGCCCCCCTTCTCCTGCAGCGCGGGAGAAGAGGGGTTGGGGGGATGAGGGGTTCTCCCTACTTGCGGACGATCTTCAGGCTTTCGCACTCCCCAAACCCTCGGTTCGGGACGTAGAAGGCTTGCGCCTCCAACAATGAAAATCTCAACCGCTCTCCGGTAGAGCGGCTCCGCTTCCGCGTACCTGCCCCGACTTTCGTACAGCGCCGCAAGATTGTTGAGGCTCTGTCCTGTTCTGACTTTGATCGAACATCGAGTCCGTCGTCGCCTGGAAGACACAGCCTCGTCTTTGGCGGGTCTTACTCTTGAGAACCCAAAAAAGGAGACAAAGGCTTCCGTTGCAGAGCGGCTGTTGAATGTGTCCTCAACATCAAGCTGACGAGAGTCAAAGTGGGCAGGCAAGAATTGCTTCGCATAAGCGTTTTAACTGAGTTGCAGCAGCGTAGCATTGAGTTATTGGTTTTCCTCCAGACATCTGTTCAAGGTTGGCGGAGAATTCAGGATGAACTTTTGAGAATCCGCAAATCGAGCGTTAGTAATTATTTTCAATCAACTGCTTGACAAACTTTCAGGATAGTGATACAATTATTTCGTTCAATCAAGCAGTTGATTGGGATATGGAGAAATCATTGGTGGAAGAAGTGATGAAACAGCAGAGCGCGACTGAAACAAAGGGCGAAGATCGACGACAAAGCCTTGTTTTCGCTGCTTACGAGCTAATTGCGGAGAAAGGGTTCGAAGGGTTGCGCGTGCGTGATGTGGCGGGAAAAGCGGGGGTGAATATCGCAACCCTGCACTACTACTATCCCAGTAAAGAGGCTTTGATTCGGGGCGTCCTGGACTATCTTGTAAACCAATTCATCACGCTGACGCCGCAATCATCGCAAGAAAAGGAGGCGCTGACCGCTTCGGAAATGCTGATTCGGGAATTCGCGGATCAAGCGTTCCAGATATCGAAGGAGCCTCGACTGTTCATTGTCTTGCTGGAACTTTCGCAACGCTGCCTGCGAGACCCTTTCATGCAACAGATCATCCGACAGTATGATTTGCACTGGCAAAATCACATCTATCATCTGTTGGAGATAGGTCGAGACAGCGGAGAATTCGACGCGAATCTTGATTTGAAACAAGAGGCGTCCACATTGATAGCCCTTCTCAAAGGCTTGGGATTCCAGTCGGTTCATCAGTTCGATGAGCTGGAAATGGAGTCTATCGGCAGAGAGTATGTTCGAAGGCTATCGCGCAACCCAAAAGGAGAATAGTATGAATGCATCATTAGAGGGTGTTTCGCTACATGTCAAAGACGTGAAAAGTTCGATCGAGTTTTATTCTCGTATTCCGGGGGCTGAGTTGGTCTTTGAACGCCCGGGCCAGTTCGCCAGATTCAAGATCGGGGACGGATATCTTCACGTGGTGCAAATTCAGGCGAATAAGGGGTTTCACATCGAGATGACAACCGATAACCTGAATGACATGTATGACAGTCTGACCGCCGCCGGGATCGAACCGGAAAGCCGTCCGGTGACTCGCCCCTGGGGCAAAACTGATTTTCGAGTTCTGGACCCGGATGGGAATATCCTGGAATTCGACGCTCGAGATTAACGTCGGACAGCGACAATTTGCCACACGCTAATTTGTTGAAACCGGAGGCTTTTTGCTCCCGGTTTCAACACTTTCGAGCGAACTAGTGAATGAGGAGCATCTTTGTCAGTTCCGTTGTAAGAGGAGCTAGGATTGCAAAAAATCATTTTTTGCAATGGCGCAAAATTCTGAAACCTTTTTGCATATGTTATCGTATGGGTAGATAATTCAGATCGAAATGGTAGCGTGTACACTGATTTTAATCTGAACTCAATATCGTTTGAGTTGCATTTTATGACAGAATGGAGCTAAATCGAATGAATGGAGAATTGGTACCCCCCCCCGCTTAACAGCGGAGCGAATGAGGTTGTCTCAACGCTGAAGCCTTGCGCAGGTCGGAATTGCCTGTCTGCCCTGCTTTGCAAATCTCTTGCCCTCACAATGATGATCGTCTCGCTTATCTCGCTCAGCATTCCAGCTTTCTGTAATCGTTACACCTGCACTTCAGCTACAGGCGGAACGACAAGCGTCAACGGCGGCGCGCCAAATTCCTATGGCGGCGGAACTGGCTCCACGACTCGCACTGGTTCCGGAACTGGAAACCCGGTGTTTTCACCTACAATGAACTTCACCCCTACTTCCGTCAATTGCGGCGGACAAACCACGTTTAACTTTCAACTTCAAGGGCTGGTTGCCGAGGACTCTCCCGCAACCGCGATTCTGGTCGTCTATTCCAGTGCCAGCGTGACTGAAATTAACCGACCCTCGAGTCAACATAGCGTGGATAACGGTTATCACGACCCTGAAACCATTACGTTTGACGGTTCTGGAAACAAAACGTTCACTTCTTCCGGAAGCCATGCCTCCCTCGTTCAATCTCCCGGAGCGTCGGCAACCTATCAACTCACTCCAACTGCCAGCATATCCGGTACAGGAGGGGCATCCTGTTCGGGGCAAGTATCGATCAAAATGCAACTGTTTGCCGTGAGTATCGTGTGCGAAGCACACACGGCGGAACGCCACCAAGACCGTGACTTTAGTCATGGGACTTTAGTCATGGTTCCCTGAGGGCGCTATGAAACTATGAAACTGGATTTGTCCCCAGACGAAAGGCGCGTCCTCATTTTGGCTCGGTTTTAAACAAGTCATTCTGCGGCCAGTTGCGCACCTTTGAAGCCGCCGCGTGCATCAATCCGTCTATGTCGCCAGCGCCGTCTCCGTTGAAAAGGAGAACCCAGGAGATGCCGCTTGCGAGTCGGACAAGAATCGTATTCGTTCCCGGCATCCCGCCGCCGTGCCAGACGTTGACCCCGTTCCCTGCTCCGAGATCGCGCACTTGCCAACCCAACCCGTAGAAAACCGGCGCTGGCGAACTGTCGCTCTCCAGACCAAGCGGTTTCGCAGGACGAGAGTACAGCTCTTTTTCGCTGTCGCCAGTCAAAATTCCGTTTGAAGGGGAGTTCAACTTCACTGCAAACCGCGCCATATCTACCGCGGAAGCGATCCATCCTCCGTGCGCGTCCATCACTTCCGGCGACTGAAAAGCATAGGCGAGGGGGAGTTGTTTGCCTTCGTCCGCCGAGAGGTAGGACTGTCCCATCTGGTTTTCGGCAGCGTAATAGACCGTCTCATCCTTAAACCGATCTTCGCGACTTCCTTTGCCGATGCGCATTTGCGTGATGCCCATCGGTTTTAAAACGCTTTTTAGAACGTACTTCTCATAAATCATTCCTGTCGCTTTTTCAATGACTCTGCCGAGGACGCAGAAGCCGAAATTGGAATACGCGTACTCTTTGCCGGGATCGAAATCCAATTGGCGCCCCATTCCCCAACTGATCAGACTCTCATGCTTGATGGGCGATGCAATGCCCATCTCCTTCGCAATTTGGAGATGTTGGAACATGATGTCGCCGCTCTTGTCGCGGTTCCATCCCCCGGAATGTTGCAGAAGATTGCGAATCGTGATCTTCCGAATGCGCGGATCCTCGACATGGCCCGGAAGCGTGAACGGCTTCAATCCCAGGTAGGCGAAGACGGGCGTATCGAGCGAGAGACCCTGCTTCTTGTTTTGGAGAACGGTCATCATCGCGACGGCCGTTATGGGTTTTGAGACGCTGGCAAGTCGAAAAAGCGTTGTCGGCTCAACGGGGATTTTCTTCTCTCGGTCGGCATACCCGAAACCTCGCGCATAGATCAGCCTTCCGTCTTTTACGATTGCGGCGGATGCGCCCGCGATGTTCTTCTCTTTCAAGCGAGCCAGAATCAGTTCGTCGAAACTGTGAAGCTCCCTCACGTCAGCTCCTGTGACAGGCAGGTCTGCGCTTTCCTCGCCGTTTGCGCTCACGCTCAAAAGAATAAAACTGAAAAAGACGCTCAACGCAATGTAATTAAATACAGACATCTACAGCCTCCAAATTTAGCATTCATGACAGCGAGTTCGCCCCGAAATTGAATGAGACGCCGCGAGGAAAACTGTCGATCTGCAAACGCAGGAGCACGGAGACGCTTTTTGCATTATGCGCGTGCCGGTTATTAAAAACGCTCGGCAAGAAAACGCGCCCGGCTCAAATGCGAGAGCGCCGGAATCGCTTTTTGCATCATGAGCGAAGCGCATACGGCGGAACGCCACTGAGACCGGGAATTTATTCCTGGGAATCAAAAGCCCCCTTGAGCCGCTACAGCGCCCGGCTCTGCGAGAGCGCCGAAGGCATTTGCCCGTCCGTTAGACGCTTGTTCTTTCTTGCCGGGCGCCTTCAGTACCCAGCAAGCGGAAGTTGATTCACTGGACTCCGAAGCGTCGCCGGAACTGAGGATTATTTCCCGGTTTACGGTCCGAATTCCTCTATAGAACCTCCCTAGAACGGGAGCGCACTGACGCTCGATCTCGATGAAGAAGGTTAAACAGCGAAAAAAGTGGAATAGATCATGAAGCGGAAAAGGATTCAGAGAGACGAGGCCGATCGCGAGACGGCGCTTTCTTTTTAGCCGGAAGCGCGACGGTATTCCAGTTGCAAACGAAGTTTCAAGGGAGGCGCGAAGTGTTGTCAGAGGGAATGAGGGAGGGAGAGCCGTGTTTTCTGTGCGGGAAAGAAGAGTCGGACGCGAAGAAATTAATTCGAGGTCTGAACGGATCCGTCTGTGTGGAATGCGTTTCAGTGTGTGCGGAGATCGTTCGGAACGGAGAGCTTAACGAAAACGACTCGTCCAAACGTACGCCATTCCCCTCCCAACGCGCGGAGTGGCTGCCTGCGCAGGTGGCGCTTGTTTGCGAGCCGAACGTGGAGACTCTTTTTGCGCTTCTTGAGACTCAATCGGCGAATTTCAAGTCGCCTTTTTCGATGGAGAAAGCGATTTCGGAGCATAGAGCCTTCCGGAGCGCTCTGGAGAGCTTCGGAGTAAAAGTCTACGATCTGCGCGAAGCTCTGACGTTGGGTTGCTCCGCTCCGGGGCAGGCGCTTGAGCGATTGCGCGGATGGGCGCGAAAGGCGGTGCGACACGTCTTTGATCCTCGCCTGTCGATCGACGATCTGAGATCGGTGCAGGGAGCCTTTCGTGCCTCCCTCATCTCCATGGATCCCTCCACGCTCGCTCAACTCATCCTCCTGCGTCCCTCTCTTTTTATAGCGCCGAACCCGGAGGCATTGGATTCGACCAGTCGATTCCTCACGCGATTCGAGGTGAATCCCGCCCACAACGCCTATTATGTCCGAGACCCGATGATCACTACCGCCGCCGGATGCGTCATCGGAAGATTGAAATTGCAGACGAGACAGATCGAAAACGACATCGCCGAGCATGCGCTCACTCAGCTTGGAATACGTCCCCTATGGCGCGTTCAAGCTCCGGGGCATCTTGAAGGAGGCGACTTTCTTCCGTGCGGCGATTTCGTTTTGCAAGGGCAGGGACTTCTCTCCGATGCGGAGGGAGTTCGGCAGTGCCTTGAGAATCGAGTTTACGGGTTTGTGGAAGTAGCGGTGGTGATCGATCCCCGGTCTGCGATGGATGAGATGCATCTAGACACCTATTTCACGCTTTTGGATCGAAATCTCTGTGCAATTTGCGAAGATCGCACAGGTTCGCAGGAGCCAGTAGTCAACGTATATCAACCGGAAGGGACAGCGGAGTCTTTCTTCTATCGAAAGAGAGAGACCGTGCATTTCAAGGAGTATTTGCGCCGCAAGGGCTTCCGAATCATACAGTTTTCGAAAGTTGAGCAAGAGACCTACACTCCCAACGGGTTAATGCTCTCGACCTCGCATCTCCTCGGAGTCAAGGGAAGCGGGGACATGTTTGCGAAGACCCTCAAGATGGAAGGCGTCAGAATGGAGTGGCTGGAGTTTGAAGCGCTCGGCGGCGGATACGGCGGTCCCCACTGTTCCAGTCAAATACTGCTTCGAGGGTGACCGCCGGGAAGAGAGCGGCTATGACTGAGGTTTGGCGGCAATCTCAGCCATCCAGAGAGCATCTCAGCCATTTGCTGAGACCGACTTCTTAGCTGGAGCCGGAGTCGTTTTCGGTTCCGGCTTGACTTGCTCTTTAGGGTGCGGAAGTCCGACTGCAGCCTCTTTCTTCCATAGGTCGTAGAAATCGGTCATGCTAATCCCGAACGCGGCTTGAAACGATTTTCCGAAGTCTCTCGACTCTTCGCAGTAGCTCCAAAGCTTTTCTCTTTCTGCAGCAGAGGTTTTCAAGAGCAGATATCGAACCATGTTGAAACTCTGTTGATAAGCGTCCGTCCCGCTATAGAGATTCTTCATAACGTCTTTTTTGGATGTTTCACCCTCTACTATCCTATTGAATGCTTCTCTATCGTTTAGTTCTTCCAATGAGACGAGCGTTTTCTCTGTGAAGCAACGTTTCAAAACCGTGTCGTTTCGATCCATATCTCCGGGAGCGACTCGACTGCCTGCAAACACGGCAATTCCTTCGTTGTACCATTTTGGGATTTCTACGTTTCGGAGACGGCGCCCGAGCAACGCATGGGAAAACTCGTGCACAGCGGTCGATTTGAAATAGTCGCTTTCGAAATCCTTGCCCGGCTCTTTGCCTTTGCCATCAAACTTGCAGAAGCAAAGGATCCCCTCTGAAGCGAACGCCCAGGCCCAGGAACCTGTTGAGCCTGCAAACCTGAGTGCGGCGAATTTTTGCATTCGGGAGTAATCGTTGAAAATCAAGACCACGTTTTCATGCGTCCCGAAGCCGAACAGTTTCGAATCTACTTGATGAGCGACTAAAAGTTGCTTGCGTATCGCTTTAGTCCAGGCGTTGTCATCGTCGTAGTAGACACGAAAGAGAACTCCCCCGGCGTCCTTGATCTCTTCCACATTTTTGGGGCTGAAAGTTCTCATTCCATCGATTTTAGCGACTAAAACCGCGGCTGGGATTGAAGACGGCGTAGGTTGGAATGTTCCTAAAGGAGTGAAGTCATCCGCTGCCGCTCCAAAATGACAGAGTTGCCAGTGAGAGTATCCCCTGAGGTACAGCATGTTGGGATCGGCTTGTCCTGCCTGATTCATCAGAGCTGTCGCATTCGTAATCACTTCTTCATAAGCGCCTCTGTTGAACAGCAATGTCAAGTCATTTACCGCTTGTTGATAGTCTTGCGCCTGTGATCGCGTTGAAAAAATTCCTGCAAACAAGATTAATATGAGAGCGATGCGACTTCGAAATTTGAGCATGGTTCCTCCGTCAAACTCATAGTTTAGTATCTATATCTATATTATAACACAACCTCAACAATTCACATTAGCGATCAACCTTTTCACATGAAAATTAAATTTGAAAGTCTTGCTTAATCTGCGCCGTCCGCGTTGAGACTCAGACCCGAATTCTCCTTGCGAGTAGGTGAGAATTGAGTTGTAGTTTCCCCAAAATTGGGGCGTCGCGGAGCGCTGTGGGCAGTCGCATGGTTGACATCCAAGTCGCTCAGATCATCCAATCTCCGGAGGTGCGCCGTTCCCTGTCTGATTGATGAGGTGAGCAAGGTAGCCTGCGCCGAATCCGTTGTCGATATTGACGACCCCGACGCCCGTGGCGCAGGAGTTCAGCATGGTCAGTAGAGCGGAGACTCCGCCGAAACTTGCGCCATACCCCACGCTTGTGGGGACTGCGATGACGGGACGCGCCACAAGTCCCCCCACGACCGAAGCGAGCGCGCCCTCCATTCCCGCCACTACCACCAGAACGTTTGCGGCGAAGAGCCGCTCTTGATTGCCAAGCAGACGGTGAATCCCCGCCACGCCTACATCGTACAGCCGCTCCACCGGGCTACCCATCGTCTCCGCCGTGATCGCCGCCTCCTCCGCGACCGGGAGATCGGCTGTTCCCGCAGAGACGATCAGAACGGTTCCCGCTGGCCTGACAGGAACTTCGGACGGCAAAAGTTCCACGCCGGAAATGACCAACATGCGCGCTTGAGCGTGATAGACTGCATTCGGAAAACGGGCGAGAGACGCGTCCGCCACCTCTTGCGAAGCGCGGGAGGCGAGCACTCGGCTCGAACGCGCAGCCAGCCGTTCCGCGATCGCGACGATCTGCTCGGTCGTCTTGCCGGGGCAGTAGATGACCTCCGGGAATCCGTTTCGCAGGGCGCGATGATGGTCCAGCTTCGCGAATCCCAGGTCTTCGTAAGGCAGGGAGCGCAGGTCGTCGAGGGCTTTCTCAACGGGGGTCTCCCCTGCTTTGACCTGTTCGAGAAGGGTTCTCAGTCGTTCAATATCCATAGGTAGTAGTCTTTCAATGTATTTATTTTATAAGAATCATATCTTGCGATATGCGTCGGGAGTTGAATATAAGCGTGCGTGCCGGGTGTTGAAAATACCGGGAGAGCGAGAGCGCCGAAGGCATCCGCCCCTCGTAGGACGCCCATTCCTGTGCCGGACGTTATCGACAGTCGGCTCTGCGCGATCGAATAAAGCATTTGCCGTCCGTAAGACTTTCAGTACTCGGAGAGCGAAAACGCCGTCGAGAAAAACCGCCTCCCGGTCTTACGATCACACAAGACTCTGATGTCCGGATTTCGTTTCATTCGTTCGAGATCAGTTTGAGGAATACCTCTTCAGTTCCCTTGCACATCGACTCTTTCGTGAAGAGCGATCGTTGCCGAATCAGACCGTTTTCACCGTACTCTTTTCGCAAATCCGGGTCGCGAACGAGAATGTTCAGGGCTTCAGCAAGTTTTGCGGGGTCTGATTTCGGAACGACAATCCCTGTTTTTCCGTTCAATACCAGTTCTGCGTTTCCTCCGGAGTCAGTCACGACAAGCGGCTTTCCCCGCGCCATTCCTTCCAAAATCGCCGCGCTGCACGCCTCCTCCCATACTGAGGGTTGCACGACGATATCGAGGGATGCGACGAGGGCGTCGCTGTCCGTGCGCCACCCCATGAAAATCGCTCTTTCGGAGAGTCCGTGAGACCTGGCATACTCTTTCAATTTCGATAGGTCGGGACCGTCGCCTATGATGACGCAAACCGCCTTTTCATCCGTCTGAAGCATCGCCTCCAACAGATCTGAATGCCCTTTTTCCGCCGAGACGCGAGAGACGATCCCAATCAAAACTTTGTCTCCGGGCAACCCCAACTCCGAATGGAGAGATCCGGAACGGATCGAATCCAGAGTCACGCCGACGTGAACGACCTCTATCAACTGTCCGGGAATGCCTCCGCTGACGAGCGCGTTGCGAACCGCGTTCGAGACCGCAATGATTTTGCGATAGCCAAGCCCGCGCCCGTACATCCAGGCTTTTGTTCCGCTCCACTTTTTGACTAGATGGCGAGTCATTACGACGTTGGACTGTTGCGCGAATCTAGCGGCGAGGGCGGGGACGATGAAGTCCGGCGCGAAGTGAAGGTTGACGATGTCGTATCGCTCTCTTCGAAACAGCTCCATGCAGGGTTTCAGGGCGGAGAAATCGTACTGCCTTTTCACGATGAGGGGTTGAAGTTTGATGTTCTTAGCCTTCGCCCGCTCCCAGACCCACGAGTCCGGCACGGCGGCGATTTCGACCTCATGCCCAAGTTCGATCAGACCGGCAGAGAGCCGGAGAACAAGTTTCTCGATGCCGCCTCTGTCTGTCAGCGAGCTTGCAACCTGTAGAATCTTCATCCTGATTTAGTTTGAATTCCACTTCTCGAAAACTTCGTTCGCAACCTGAAAAGTGAGAACGGCGCTCTTTTGATCCACCACTTCCGCGCCGAATTTCCGGTAAAACCCCACCGCTTCCCGGTTGTTCGCGCTTGCGTTCCAGGCGATGTGCGAGCAGTCGTAGTGGCTTCCCAGAGCGCCGAGGCGCTTCAAAAGCATCGTGCCGATTCCCTGTTTTCGCGCCTCCGAATTGACGAATAAATCGTCTAGCCAGATGCTCGGCTGTCCCTTGAAAGAAGAATATCGGTAGTAGAAGAGGGCGAATCCCACCGCTTCTCCCGCAGACTCTGCGAGCAGAACCGCCGCGAAAGGCTGTAGGCAGAAGAGAGTCTGCGCAATTTTTTCCTCGTCCGCCTCTACTTTTCCGACGAACGCGCTCATCCCGCGGTCAAACTCCGCCTTCTTTTTAATGAGGCTGAGAATCGTGGGGATGTCTTTTTCCTGTGCAAATCGAATGCTGGCGTCCATATTGCTCATTTCTGTTTAGCGCCGAATTTTGTTTTAAGGCGGTTACTCTTCGTTTGCAAACGCCGCGTATAAAAAAATACACGGCAAGAAAAAGCAAGCGTTTTCCAGACGCGAGAGCGGCCATGACGCTTCTTGCATCGCGTGCGAAGCGCATGTTGCAAGATGCCGCTGAGACAGGGAAGTTATTCCTGGGAGTCGAAAGCGCTTTCGAGCAAGGGAAACCAACGTTCGGCTTTGTAAGCGTCTTTCATCGGCGGGAACTAAAATTAGATTTTTTCAGCCGAAATATCTTGGGCGACCCTCGCAACATTCATTCTAAAGCTCGACGAAACTGCGTTCGCGAAGAGCCAACGCAAGTGCAAGAACTTCGCTCCGTCTTGCGCGCTGTAAACTCGATTGGTCAGCAGTATCAGCGTGATCGCCTGAACAGGGTCGTGCGTCAAAAGCGTGCCGGTGAATCCCGTGTGCCCAAAAGTCGCTTCAGAAAGAAAGTCTCCGCGCGGAAGCATTCCGTTGGGAACTGTAAAACATCCGATGGAATGTCCTCCTACGGACGCCGGAATCTGCGATACGCTCATCAGACGTTTTGCAGACGGGCTGATAAGTCCCGGAGTCGCCGAATCCGCGTGGGCTACAAATGTCCCCGCCGCAAATTTTGCCATGTCCTGCGCGGTGGAGAAAAGTCCGGCGTGCCCGGAGACGCCTCCCATGCCGTGGCAGTTCGCATCGTGAACTTCGCCGACCAGAATTCGGTCTTTGCGCCAGGGGCAGTGCGCAGTGGCGGCGATCCTCGGATGAAACCGCGCATCGGGGACATATCCGGAGTCGCGCATCTCAAGCGGATCGAAAATTTGGCTCTGAGCCAGCTTGTCCAACGGAGTTCCGGTGACTCTTTGAAGTATCTCTCCCAGCAGAACGTATCCCAGGTCGCTGTAGGCGTACTTCGTTCCCGGCTCCGTTTCCAGTTGCGTCGCGAGTATCTGCGTCAGGGCGGAGTCGTTCGGGTTTTCGTAGAGAGCTTTCCAGGGCGGCAGTCCGCTCGTGTGCGTTGCGAGTTGCCGGAGAGTGAGATTGGCGCAGGGCGCAGTCTCCGCTTCCTGTAGAAAGTCTCTCACGCGCATCCCGAGGTGAAGCTCCCCCCGCTCGGCGCTCAAAAGCAGAAGGGTCGCCGTCATAGGCTTGGAGATGGAAGCCATGTCGAAAATCGTGTCCGGCGCGGCGAGTACGGGAGGCGAGGAATCCGGCTGAGCGGTCCCTATTGCTCCGTCGATATAAATTTTGCCGCCTCGCATAAGGCAGTAGGAGGCGCAGGAATAGAGGTCCTCCTCCAACCCCTTTTTCAACAGGCGAAGCGCGTAACCAGAGTGGTTCACGTCAAAACCAATGAGTTCGGCGCCCTCCGCCCTTTTAAGCTCCATCCGTTTCCCCTGTCAAAATGCGAATGCCTCTATGTTCGACGGATTGAAGCGTCATTCCTGCCGGATAGCCGGAACCTCGTCTCAGCTGAATCGCATGAACAAGCGCGGCGCAACGGCGCCTTATGGAAGCAATTGGATTGCAATCCAGTTTCATAGTTTCATGACGCCATTAGGGAACCGTGAAACTATGAAACTGGAAAAGAAGAAACTCTGAACCGCAAACGGACGTTTCCAGGCGCCATTACTGTGTTTTGCCTCTTTTTAAGTAGACATGCATATAATTATTTTCCGAATGTATTATAGGTGAACCCTTCCTATTTTCTACCCGGAGGTCTCCGGGCGTCGTATTTCCCCCCAAGAGGTTGCCCAGCGAAACCGTAGTAGGGACACCAGACATTGATATGAATCGTTCCGGTGATTGTGCCGATGCTCTGCCCGAAGACTTTACACTGAGCGGTCCCAGTGATGGTTTCAAAGACTGAAAAGCCGTTCTACGAATTTCGGCAAGGCGATGTTCTTCTCGAAGCGAAAACAAAATGCGCCAGTCAATCTTATCATTCGGCATAAGATTGACTGGCGCTTCGTTGTGTTGAGCTACTGCTGTTTCGGTTCGCTTTTCCGGGGAACCTCGCGCACAAAGTCTTTCCCGTCTTTGCCCCGACCGAGGACGAACACCTTGCCGGGAAGAGGGGTTCCCGCCCAGAAAGAGTACTTCTCCTTCAATGCCGGGTTGGAAGTATGTTTTGCCGCGATCGCCAAAAGCGCCCTCCCCTCCGCAGATTTCCTATCTTCTCCTATCCCACCCACTGCCTTGCCGACAACTCCCCCTATCAAAGGTATTAGAGGAACTGTGCCAAGCACATGATCTAGCCCAGAAACAGGAGTGCCGGTGACATCGCAACCGGTAAGCGCCTCGTGAAAGCCAAGAAGCGGACCGACCCCCGGTATCCAGGCAGATACAGACCGGAAGAAAGCGTTCGCCGCCGGAATCCCGGACCCGCGACCCACCAGATTGCTCGTGTAGTACTTGTCCTGAGAGGGGCTGTCATCGAACGGGTCGGGGAATCCGCCTCCGCTCAAACCAGTCGGATCGACTCCGTTCACAGGGGTGTTGCCGCAATACGAATAGAGGTTGATCCCCCCGGCGTAGCCGATGGGGTCTCGGTTGATGAACCTCCCCTCATAGGTCGAGTAGTATCGCTCGCCGCAGAGGTAGATTCGCTTCAGGGTGACTGTAGCAAAATCTTTTCAAAAAATGGGGTTCTGATCGTCTTATTCGTTACGTATCAACTCATATCGTTCAAGCAAAACACTAGGCGATTCGTTACCGGGGGAGGGGTGTCTGTTCAGTTTACATCCTTTTAGCTCTCGGAAATTCATAACATTCGGGTCAACACCCCCTCTTACTGCATAAACTGCGTTTTCTTCCATGCCAAACAAAACTGCCCAATCTAATGTCTCATCAAACACTGTAATCGTATCGAAAGGGTAGAAGAAGCTGTTCCAGTAAGTTTTCAGAACAGACCAATCAGTCACTACTGCTGGATTTCCTCGCACATGCGACCAACAACAATAGATACTTTCAGCATCGTCGAGATTTAGCCCTGAAAACCACTCCGGGATGTATATGTCAGAATCTGTTTTTTCTTCGTCAAGTGAAACATCTGATACTGCGTGATAATTTCGGTGGTTGATGAGATGAGGGTAAATATAATGCTCTCGCACTTCTAAACTCAATTTGAATATCTCCTCCTCCTTTTGATGTGTCAATGGCAAGATACGCGCCAATGTATCATTGTCAAGCAAGTCCCATTTAGGATCTGTAAAACGCCAACTCAATTCGAATTCTTCCCATTTCCCAACATCCGAGGGTTCATAAATAGTCATCTATCGAAGTCCATTTTATACAGTGCACAGCTGTCTTCTTGTGATGTGACAAGAAGACGGCCATTCACTGTATTTAAGTTATCAAAATTCCCCTCAAATCGTATTTGAAGGTACATTGAGTAATATGCGATCTACGATGGTTGTACGAGAGCATTGCACATTATTTTCCTGGCGGGAAGAAAATGTGTCCCCAACTTCCTCCGTTGGATTTCTTTCCCCTAGTCCAGTCCTCGTATTTGATGTGTGGCCATTCCATTCCTGCATTTGGTCCAGTTTCGACATGTACTCCAGGTTCTGAAGGGTGTATTTGCCACCAAGGACCGCGCTTGTCGACTGCCTCTGCCCTTTGAATTCCATTTACAGCTTCTTCCACCACTTCGGCTTCCGGATAGGCTTGTCGTAATAGCGCTTCTGCTTCCGCTAAGGAACCTGCTTCATGATTGAACCTGCCTACCGAGGCAATTTGTTTAACTATCGATGCGGCAGGCGTTTTTAATTTGCCAAGTATCGGACCAACCGCGCCCAGTAAGGGCAACGCGCCGATTCCCCTATCGAGGTTCGAAACAGGAGTGCCGGTGACATCGCAACCGGTAAGCGCCTCGTGAAACCCAAGAAGAGGACCTACTCCCGGTATCCAGGCGGATACAGACCGGAAGAAAGCGTTCGCCGCCGGAATCCCAGACCCGCGACCCACCAGATTGCTCGTGTAGTACTTGTCCTGAGAGGGGCTGTCGTCGAAGGGGTCTGGGAATCCGCCTCCGCTCAAACCAGTCGGATCGACTCCGTTCACCGGGTTGTTGCCGCAATACGAATAGAGGTTGATCCCGCCGGCGTAGCCGATGGGGTCTCGGCTGATGAACCTGCCCTCGTCCGGGGAATAGTATCGCTCCCCGCACAGGTAGATCCACGCTGCGCCTGTCTCTTTCCGATAGCCGTACTGACCGCCGAAGCCGTCGTAAGGGTCGGCGTCGTAGTTCGTCGAACCTCGCGCGCCATAAGCGTTGTAGAAGGCGGAGGTTTGAATGACCCCGTCAGCCCCGCTCTGTACCGTCCGGTTCGTCGTGTTGCCGCGAAGGTCGAAGGAGTAGTAGA
>JAYVOT010000815.1:0-4152 GCA_043757795.1 Chthonomonadaceae bacterium
GCGGAGTGTTCGCTATCGATCGGCAAGATCGCCGCGCCCTTCGCTTTTGCAAGCGCCATCGTCGCCTCGCCCGCCGCAACGAGCACCTCTTTACTGGCAAGCGCGATGTCTTTGCCCTGATGCAAGGCGGCGTGCGTCGGGGCGATTCCAATCGCACCCGCGACCGCCACGACAACGAGGTCAGCCTCCGGCAAGGACGCAAGCTCGCACATTCCTTCCACGCCGCAAAGAATTTTCGTTTCGGAAGGAAGGCTTCGTTTTAGGTCCGGAATCAGACTTTCGCTTCCTATAGATACGTAAGGAACCTTGAAAGCGTTCGCCTGTTGCGCGAGAAGAGACGAGGCTCCGTTGGCGGCAAGCCCTACGATCTCGAAACGACCGGGGAGTCGGCTTACGATATCGAGAACCTGCACGCCAATGGAGCCGGTGGAACCAAGTATGACGAGTCTTTTCATAGGTTACTTGGGAGCGTTCTCTTTCAGGTAGGTTTGCAATTTCAACTGATCCGCCTCGGACCATTTGGGAGCGGTCTTTTTGATGAGTTCCATGAATGCCGCGATCTCTTCCGGCGCGCCGGGATAACCGATATTTCGGTCTTTGATTTCGGGATGCTTCGGGTTCGGCATCACGTTCGATGTTACGATCTTTTCGCGTTTCGCATTCAGAAAAGCGTAGAACGGCAGCCCGGATTTCTCTCCGCCAAGAACTTTCATGAGTTCAATTCCGCCGGGATTCTCGAATTGCGCGACCTTTTCGCCATTTTCCTGAACGTCGAGGTTCACAATGACGTAGCTCTTTTCAAACTGTTTTTTGAAATCCGGCTTCGCCATCACCGCTTCCAGCTTGTGGCACCACCCGCACCAGGTGGCATGAAACATCACGAGAACCGTCTTCTTCTCTTTTTTCGCTCGCTTCAAACCCGCGTCCACAAGCAGTTGAGCCGAGGAAGGCGCAGCCATTTTCGTCCTATGCGCCGTAGCCGCAGGCTTATCTTGAGCGAAAGCGGAAGAGTACGGCGCTAGCGCCAGGGAGAGAACGACAGCTAGAAAGACGGTAGATTTTTTCACTTCAAAACTCCTTTTCAAAAGTAGGGTGTCTGAGGAGAAGGATGTAATTAGCTGATGTGTCGCAGACCTGACGACACAACGACTTTTCTCGGGAGTTGAATATCCCCGGCATGTTTGCGCTTTTGAATCCCATGACTAAAGTCACGGTCTAGTTGGCGCTTCGCGCCGAATGTCCTTCGGACATGAGACGGACTGTCCCGCCCGTAGGACAGCCATTTTTGTGCCAGTTTGCAGGGACGTTGCTTGTTGAGCCTAGTCCAGACTAGAGTATCGTGTGCGAAGCACACACGGCGGAACGCCACATAGACCGTGACTTTAGTCATGGGACTTTAGCCCCCGGCGCTCCGCACTAGAAGCGCAACCGCGCCAATCTAGCTTCTACTCCACCACTGCGCCAAAGCGTCGCACCCGATTTTGGAACTCTGCGATCGCGGCGATAAGATGATCCCGATCAAAATCCGGCCAGCACGTCTGAGTCACATAGATTTCGCTGTAAGCGGTCTCCCACAGCAAAAAATTGGAGAGCCGGAGTTCGCCGGCGGTGCGAATCAATAGCTCAGGGTCCGGCAGATCGGGTGCGTAAAGATGCGATGCGATCATTTCGTCGTCGATTTCGGAAGGGGCGAAATCTCCGCTTTGCACTTTGAGAGCGATGCGACGAACAGCGTCCACGACCTCCGCTCGTCCTCCGTAGTTGATTGCAAGATTGAAGGTCATACGCTCAAAGTCTGCGGTTCGTCGCATTGCGTCTTCAAACTCGGCTCTCAACATCTCCGGCAAATCTTGCAATCTTCCTGAAACGCGGACGCGAATGCGGTTTTGGATCAACTCTTCAATTTCGTCTCGCATGGCGCGAGTCATCAGCTCCATCAGGCCGCCGACTTCGTGCTCGTCTCGTCGCCAGTTTTCGGTTGAGAATCCGTAGACGGTTAGATAGCGAACACCGAGGTCGTCGGCGGAGTAGACGGTGTCTTTGAGAGTCTGGTAGCCCTGATCGTGTCCGAAAAGGCGATTTTTGCCTCTTGCGCGCGCCCAACGCCCATTTCCATCCATGATGATCGCGATGTGCGCCGGAATTCTCTCCGGGTCCAAGCCTGCCTGAACGGCAAGCTCATAAGGTGACGGTTTTTCTTTCAAGGATTAGACTTCCAGAAGCTCTGCTTCTTTAGCCTTTGCCAGGGCATCTACTTCAGCGGTGTATTTGTCAACGAGTTTTTGCACTTGATCCGTCGCCCGTTTCTCTTCGTTTTCGGAGATTGGGTTCTCTTTCGCTTTTTTTTGCGTCTGCAAGCGCTTCACAGCATCCTGACGGATATTCCTGCAAGAAACTTTGCCAGCCTCGCTTTTAGTGTGCATCTGTTTGATGAGGTCTTTGCGGCGTTGCTCCGTGAGAGCCGGAATATTCAAACGTATTCCGTTGCCGTCGTTATTCGGCGTGATGCCGACGTCGGATTTCATGATCGCCTTTTCAATCGCTCCGTACATCGTCCGGTCGAACGCCGTGATAAGGAGTTGCCGAGGTTCGGGAACGCTTACGGTACCAAGTTGATTCAGCGAGACGAGTTGCCCATAGGCTTCCACCCGGAGGTTGTCAAGTATCCCGGGATTTGCACGTCCGGTGCGGATGTTGGAAAATTCATGTCGAGTCGCTTCAACGGCTCGCTTCATTTTATCTTCGGCTTCTTTTAATAGTTCCGGTATCATAGTTTCAATTCTCCAATCATTGCAATATCGGGGGAAATGCGTTCGGCGGGACCTGACTCCAGTTCCTCTCCTAGAGAGGCGACGAATGTCAAGAAGAGGGGTTGAAACCAGGTTCCTAAATGCTCATCGCGGAACGCCTTCACCCTAATTTCTCGACTATTTCGCTCTGCCGATAACAGTGCCGATCTCTTCGCCAAGGACGACTCGGCGGATATTGCCTTTTTGAGCGATGTCGAAGACGACGATGGGAATGTCGTATTCCCGGCAGAAAGTGAACGCGGTTTGATCCATCACGCGCAGGTTTTTCTGAATGCACTCATCGAAGGAGATGTGCGAGTGTCGAACGGCATCCGCATGTTTGCGGGGGTCTTTGTCATAGACTCCATCGACGTTTGTCGCTTTCAGCACGGCTTCAGCTCGGATTTCGTTCGCGCGCAGGGCGGCGGCTGTGTCAGTGGTAAAAAAGGGGTTTCCCGTTCCGCCTGCGAGAACGACCACTCTCCCTTTTTCGAGGTGTCTTATCGCGCGTCGTCGAATGAAAGGTTCCGCGACTTCCGCCATAGAGATGGCGCTCATCACGCGAGTCGGGACTCCCAATTTCTCCAGAGCGTCTTGCAGCGCCATGCTGTTGATAACGGTTCCCAACATCCCCATGTAATCGGCGGCGGCGCGTTCCATGCCCGCTTCCGCCGCTCTCTCGCCGCGCATGATGTTGCCTGCTCCGATTACGATTGCGATTTCAACGCCTGCATTATAGGCGGAAACTACTTCAGTGGCGATGGAGCGAATTGTGGTGTAGTTCAAGCCGACTCGCGGCTCGCCTCTGGGAGTGAGTTCTGCGGGGGAGTTGGGGTCTGCGGCAAACGCTTCGCCCGAAAGTTTGAGAAGAACGCGCTTCCAGCGCGGAGGACGATTCGGAGGAAGAGAGGCGTCTGCAGGGCGATTGCCCAGCGCAGACGCCTCCATCAGGGAGGACTCGCGAATCGGTCGGTCAGAGCCGTCCATTATTCTACGGTCTCCTTGATCGCTCCTGAAGTATCGACTCCTGCGGACTCTCCCACGGAGTATCGAACGTATCTGCGAAGGGTGACTCCCGCCTCTTTCAGAACGCTTGCGACGCTCTTCTTGGGATCTCGAAGCCATGCCTGATCGACAAGAACCTGCTCTTCGTAGAACTTGCGGACTCTGCCCTCGACGATTTTTTCCATCGCGGCTTCCGGTCTGCCTTCGTTTTTCGCGGTGTCCCTTGCGATCTCTTTCTCTTGATCCAGGATTTTCGCAGGAACTTCGTCACGGGTTGCGTACTTCGGTTTCGACGCCGCGATCTGCATCGCAAGCTCTCTGCCGAGCGTCGCCGCTGCGTCGCTTTTCGCAGCTTCCG
>JAYVOT010000816.1:0-4151 GCA_043757795.1 Chthonomonadaceae bacterium
GTGGGACTCAAAGACCGGAAAAGAAATCTTTGCGCTCAAGGGGCACACAGACTGGGTCAACTCTGTCGCCTTCTCTCCCGACGGCATGCGGATCATGACGGGAAGCGGTGACAAGTCGGCGAAGGTGTGGGACGTTGGGACAGGACAGGAGACTCTCGCGCTCAAGGGACACACGGGCGCTGTATTCTCAGTCGCCTTCTCTCCGGACGGCAAGCGGATCGTTACGGGAAGCTATGACAGGACGGCGAAGGTGTGGGATGCTGGGACGGGACGGGAGACCCTTGCGCTCAAGGGACACACGGATATTGTTACCTCTGTCGCTTTCTCTCCTGACGGAAGGCGGATCGTAACGGGAAGCTATGACAAGACGGCAATCATTTGGGATGCAAACAAAAGCACCGTTGCGCCGATAGCAGGCTCTTCGACCACGGTAGGCGGTAAAACTACCGGCGCCGAAATCGGTTCCGAAATTTCAAAACCTGCAAACCCCAAACCGGGCAATATCTGGACTAACCCGATAGACGGCGCTGAAATGGTCTGGATTCCCGGCGGAACCGTGACTCTGGGTTCGAAGGCGGACAGCACAGACAACCCTCCTCATACTGTGAATTTCACGCAAGGCTGGTGGATGTACAAAAACTTGGTGACAGTGGCGCAGTTCCGAAAGTTTACGACTGACTCCAAATATAGTTATGACTGGAATTCGAACAAGCCAAATCTGAATTGGAGCGACGATCATCCAATGCAGGGGGTGAGTTGGAATGATGCAAACGCCTATTGCAAGTGGGCGGGGATGAAACTCCCGACTGAGTCACAATGGGAACGTTCCGCTCGAGGACCGAAACTCACGCTCTATCCGTGGGGCGACGTGTGGGACGGTTCGAAGTGCGCCAACTCCGTTCCGCCTAACGTTTTGAAATCGCCGAAAACTGTCGGTTCCTATTCTCAGAACGACTTCGGACTATACGACATGGCGGGAAACGTATGGCAGTGGTGCGAGGACTACTATGACCCAAATTCCTTCAACTCTTCAATAGTAAATAATCCGGTAAACTTGAAAAAATCCGAAACTCGCGTCCTGCGGGGCGGTTCCTGGGATTTTAACTTTACTGAGGTTTTCCGCTCCGACTACCGGAGCGACCACAACCCGACTGGTGGGAACAGCAACGTCGGTTTCCGTTGCGTCTCAAGACCCTAGTTTCTCTTTTTTCTTTGATTCTTTTTCTCTTTTACCTGCACGCAGAGTGCCGAATCGATTTATTTCCGAACCTTGATTAAACGGATTAAATGATAGACTATGATTATTTGTGCCGAAGCCTTCCGTCAATTTAAAAGTTTGACGCTTGTCGAAGATTCGACTATCGCCTGACGAAAATTACTCCCGCCGCAACAATCATAGTAGTTCATTAAATCCGTTTAATCAAGGTTCAGACAAAAATTCAGAGTTCGGACATACATACGGTATAATGGGATATGCTCTTTAGATTAGTCAAAACTTTCGTTCCGCTCATCTCGCTTTTCGCGTCAGTTTCGGCGTTGGCGGCGCCTCCGGTAAGGTATGAGAATCCTGAGTATCACTATTCTTTCACTTTGCCAGCGGGTTGGGAAAACTTAAAGACGCCTCCGCCTGTCATAGCTTTTGGGGGACCGACCGACCACGATTTTAGATTGAACTTCAACTTCTACAGCGAGCCGGTGTTGAAGATTGATCTCGCAAAGTACGTCAAACTTTCAAAAGGCAATATCGAGCAAACTAAGACTTTGAAGTTGTTGAGCGGGATGAAGACAACGCTCGGCGGCGAACCAGCCTATCAGTTTCGTATTCTTTTGACGTTGCCGGGAAGGCCTGTCGTCGAGACAAGACAGGTGATCTCTCTTCATCGTAAACGCGGTTTCATCTTTACCTATTCCGCACTTAAGCTGAACTACGCGAAATACGATGCCGATTTCACAAAAGCTCTCTCCACCTTTCAGTGGGGAAAATGAACCGAATTTTTGGAAGGAACTTTTTTAGATGCGAGTTGTCACCAAAATAGACGTCACATTGGGACTGCGAACTTTTTGCGCCTTCAACTTGACTAAAATCGAGATTACCCAGGCGGCGAAGGGAGCCTGACGACACGACTTCGTACAGGACTTACGCTTCGCCGCCGCCCCTCGCGCTTGAACTTTCATGTGATCGCACTGAAAGCGAGCGCGTTTTTTACGCCTGAATTTACCTCGCCCAATCACGAATTTCTATACGTATAGGGCGCAGAAAGCAGCGCACTCTACACCGATCCGCATCGCTGGGAGATAACCTCACCCCCCAACCCTCTCCCGGACTCTCGCTGCGCTTGGTTGTGAGAGGGGAGGAAGACTTGCTCCCCTCTCCTGGTGAGGAACGAACGTCAAGGAGTGGGGCAGGAGGCGAGGTTCACTGAAATCATGGAAAAAGAAATGACTGACACAACGAAACGCGACTACCGCGCAACACTGAATATCACGCTCAACGACAAAGACCCCGGAGCTTTTCCGCAACGCGGCGGCTTGCCGACGAAAGAGCCGCTCTATCTGAAGCGGTGGGAAGAGAACGACCTCTACCGGAAGAGCGTGGAGCGGGACGCGCCAAAGGGCGTATTTGTCCTGCACGACGGCCCTCCTTACTCAAACGGAAACATCCATCTGGGGCACGCCCTGAACAAGATCGCGAAGGACATCGTGACGCGTTTCCGAACGATGCAGGGTTACTCTTCGCCCTACGTTCCGGGTTGGGACAATCACGGTATGCCCATCGAGAACGCCGTCTCGAAGCAGTTCCGAGAGAAGAAACAGGTAGTTGATCGCGTGACGCTGCGAAAAGCCTGCCGAGAGTACGCCGCAGAGTGGGTGGGAGTGCAACGAGAGCAATTCAAGCGACTCGGCATCAGGGGCGAGTGGGAAGACCCCTATCTCACGATGAGCGCCGAGTTCGAAGCGAAGATCGTGGAGACTTTCGGCGACCTTGCGTTAAAGGGCTATGTTTATCGGGGATTGAAGCCTGTCATGTGGTGCGGAACCTGCGAAACCGCCCTCGCAGACGCTGAAGTGGAGTATGAAAATCATACTTCCAACAGCATCTACGTTCGCTTCCCGCTGAAAGACGATCCGAAAGGCGTTTTCGGAACTGCAAGTACGCCGTCCTACGCCGTCATCTGGACGACGACTCCCTGGACGATCCCGGCGAATCTCGCTGTCGCGGTGCATCCCGACGCCGATTACGCGGTGGTCAAAGCCTCTCAAGAGGGGGATAACACCCTCTATCTTGTAGCCGTTCCGCTTGTGGAAGAGACGATGAAGGCGGTTGGAGTCGAAGATTTTGAGACTGTGAAGACGCTTGCCGGGGTCGAATTGGAGGGACTCGTCTTCAAGCACCCGCTTTTTGATCGCGCCTCTCCGGTCGTTCTGGCGGACTACGTTACTATGGACGCAGGCACTGGAATCGTTCATACCGCGCCCGGACATGGCAAAGAGGACTTCGACACCGGCAAAAAGTACGGCATGGAAGTTCTCAATCCGGTTGGGCCGGATGCGCGATACACCGCGCAGGCCGGGGAGTACGGCGGAATCTGTTTCGAGGGGCTTCGCGTCACTCCGTTCGCAGAGAGCAAGGAGGACAGCGGGGCGAATGTCGCGCTCATCAAGGCGTTGACTGCCTCCGGAAATCTTTTGACCGCCACGAAATACGAGCATTCTTACCCGCACTGTTGGCGATGTCACACGCCCTTGATCTTTCGCGCGACAGTGCAATGGTTTCTGAATATTGATCACGAAGGGTTCCGGGAGCGAGCGGTCAAAGCGATTCAAGGCGTCGCCTGGTTTCCAAAAGAGAGCGTTAACCGGATTACAAGCATGGTAGCGGGCCGCCCGGATTGGTGCGTTTCGCGTCAACGTTCCTGGGGCGTGGGAATTCCGGCCTTCTACTGCGACGCCTGCGGGAATCACATTTTGACGAAAGAGAGCGTCTCTGCGGTCGTAGAACTGGCGAAGAAAGAGGGTTCCGACTCCTGGTACGCGCGTCCCGTGAGTGAGATTCTGCAGGAGGGATTCGTCTGTCCGCACTGCGCCGCCGGGATTGACAAGCTCCGAAAAGAGACCGACGTTCTGGACGTCTGGTTCGACTCCGGCTCGAC
>JAYVOT010000817.1:0-4139 GCA_043757795.1 Chthonomonadaceae bacterium
CTCCAAGAACAAGCCCGCGAAGACATATAAAGTGGTCTACAAGGGCAAAAAACCGGAGAGCGACGAAAAGAAAACCTCGTAAATTAGTCTAAACGTGAAATATATGATTAGAAATTTTAATTGACTCTTCGCCGTGTGACAACCTAGTTGGGCGAGTTAAAGAACTTCTATCGCTAATTTCCTGACTTATAGTTGTAGACAAATTGCCATTAACCATAAGCTTAATTACAATTTCACTTTCAGGAATCAAAAGTGCGTCTTCGTAATCCGCATTCTCATCTTCATCTTTAGCAACGAATCTATCAAGTTGATTTTGACGTACTTTCGCTACTTCCACAGACATTTGCAAATTGTATCCATTCAGTAGAGCATCAAACATAAGCGGTTCTTCAAAAATCGACTTGTAAAATGCCGACTTGATGCCTTGTTCCATAATTCTAGATCTTCTTGAAAATAGATTTTTGTTTCTTCGCATGAGATGATTCGGATTGCCAGTCAAAAGCATGCGTATCGCCTCGAGCGCCGTTGTCTTTCCTGTATCGTTGCGACCGACGATTAGGTTAACCCTGCTTGTGTCGTTCAAGCACAGGTCATTTATGCCGCGAAATCTTTGAATATGGAGGTTTGTCAACATAGGTTCAGTATACCCGAAAGGACTCATTCGATCTGAGGGGAACTCAATCCTGGTTTTTTTGATACTTTCTGTGAACGAAAAAAACTCCCCGCAAATGGAGGGGAGTGAAAAAATAGGAATTCTTAACTTTTCGAAACGCAGTGCGATGAGTTACAGTTCGTATAATTGAAAAGTTAGCTTTCAGACAGTGACGTTACAACCGCACTGAAATGTGAGTTCTATAGGAGACTGATATTCATCCATTCGTCCTAGATGATAATGCCGCGCAGTTTCGGTAAGCGGGTCGAAGAGAACGATGTCTCGAATTCCCTGTGAGAGATAGAATGGGAGGCTGATCTCCGTGTCTTTCTTCTCATATCCTTTGCTCAGTATCTCAATAACAGCTTCGGGAACAGTCCGGCACATCGTGTCCTGTTCCGCAGGTTCTTCGCAAAAGATCGAAATATCAGGGCGTTTAATGGACCCTTCCGGGAATTGAATGTAGATATCCAGATAATTGACGCACTTGGAGGATGCCTCTGCGCATCGCACAGGTGCGATACTCGACTTGATTCGATCAATATGCCGTTGATGCCTTATGACAGGGAAAGCCTCCCAAATGGGAATTCCATTCACAAACTCCAATTTGAACCCCGCCTCGTCCGCTCTTTGCTCCATCTCATCCGTTATCATTGTTTCGCCCATATCCGTTTACCCTATTCAAATTCGTTCGATTTTTACTCAACTCCCACCTACTCCAAATTGGTAGCCAAGTTGCGCCGGGAATTGCCAATCCGGAAGGTGGCGCGATCCTCACGCACATAAGCAAAATTTGCGCGCCAGGGTTTTCTGAAAGCAATTTTTCAGTTGCTGTTAAATCGTCTGAGTGAACAGCCCACTTACCTGACTCAATGGTTATTGCGATGAAATGTCCGATAGCGCCTGCATGAAGAGTACGCATTATATCTTGTTCGTAAATCGCTTAATCTCGATGAGCAAATTCCTCTTTTGGGTATCTCAGTTTAGATTTGAACATAGCTAAGCGTTCTCCTGAAGCATTAAGCCAACAACTCTTTGATGACCCGCGCAGGTTCCACCCCAATCAGCCGTTGATCCAAGCCCTGATACTTGTACGCGAAGGTCTCCGGGTTGAAGCCGAGCAGGTGCAGGATCGTTGCGTGAAAATCGTGGATGTGAACCGGGTCTTTCACTATGTTGTAGCAGAAATCGTCCGTTTCGCCGTAGACCTGCCCCGCATTCGAGCCGCCGCCTGCCATCCACATCGTGTAGCAACGGGGATGATGATCGCGCCCGTAGTTCTCATGCGTCAGTCCGCCTTGCGAGTAGATCGTTCGCCCGAACTCGCCGCCCCAGATAACCAGGGTGTCATCCAGCATCCCGCGAGATTTCAGGTCTTGAACCAGTCCCCAGCATGCTTGATCGACGTCTTTGCATTGGCTCGGCAAGCGTCCGGCGACGTTTCCGTGCGTGTCCCAGTTGTTGTGATAGATTTGAACGAACCGAACTCCGCGCTCCACCATCCTTCGCGCCATCATCGCCGAGTTCGCGAATGTGCCGGGATTTTTGGCGTCCTCTCCATAGAGTTTATAGGTTGATTCAGGTTCGTGTTTGACATCCGTAAGTTCCGGCACGCTCGACTGCATTCGGAAGGCAAGTTCATACTGCTCGATGCGCGTGTGCGTCTCTTCGTCGCCAACGATTTTGTAATTCATTTCGTTGAGTTGGCGCAAGCCGTCAAGAGTTTTCCTGCGCACTTGCGGAGTGACGCCGGGCGGATTATTGATATAGAGGATTGGGTCGCCTGCGGATCGGAACGAAACTCCTGCGTGCTCGCCCGCCAGAAAACCGGAAGACCAGAGCCGGGCGGAAATGGCCTGCACCTGCTCAATATTAGAAGGACGCGCCACGAGCACCACGAAAGTCGGGAGATTATTGTTCAGCGAGCCCAGTCCATAGGAAACCCATGAACCGATGCAGGGTTTTCCCGTCACCTGATTTCCGGTCTGCATATAGGTGATTGCGGGTTCATGATTGATAGCGTCCGTGTGCATGCTTCGAATGAAGCACATGTCGTCCGCCATTTTTGAAGTGTGAGGCAAAAGTTCGCTGATCCACATGCCGTTTCTGCCGTGTTGCTGAAACTTGTATCGGGAGGGCGCGATCGGAAAGCGCGTCTGCCCGGAAGTCATAGTAGTGAGTCGCTGCCCGTTGCGAACCGACTCCGGCAGGTCTTTGTCGTAGTATTCGTCCATCTTCGGCTTGTAGTCGTAGAGGTCCATTTGCGGCGGACCGCCGACCATGTGCAGATAGATGACGTGCTTCGCTTTCGGAGCGTGATCCAATAGCGATGATAGCTTTGCAGAGGCATGCGCCGGGTTCTGCGCTTTCAGCTTGGGAGCGCCGTCCGCTTTTGCGCCTTCAAGTGCGAGGCCGCTGAGCGCCGCCCAACCGAGCGAATTCATTCCCTTGCTCAAAAACTGCCTGCGCGTCTCCATTCGCACCCATTTTTCAAGCTCCGGGTGAATGACCCCGTTTTCACCCATTTTTTCAGCGATCCACTTTGTCATGAGTTTCCTATCCTTCTGTCAAGATTGAATTGTCAAGATTGAAACAATAATCGTCATCATCGAAGACTATTTGTTCAAGACCTCGTCCAGGTTCATCAGTTGGTTTGTCAGCATGGTCCAAGCAGCGATTTTTTCAGGTTGGAGCGGCGGCACAGGCTTCGACTCGCCTGTGTTGAGCAGATCTCCCGCCTCGACGGAATGCTTTTCATAATACGCAGTGAGATCGGAGAGACTCTTCTTCACGACGAGCGTCTCATCGGCTCGAAACGGACGGGCAAGAAGTCTTCGGGCGATAAAGTCGATTCGAGAGTCCGTCGTCGCGCCGCCTTCCGTAAGGGCTTTCTGCGCCAAAACTCGCGCCGCCTCAATATATTGAACGTCGTTCAGAGTCACGAGAGCTTGCAAAGGAGTGTTCGTTCGCTCTCTTCGCACTGCGCAAGTCTCCCTGTTCGGAGCGTTGAAGATGTCTAACGAAGCCGGAGGCGCGGCGCGTTTCCAAAAAGTGTAAAGACCTCTGCGATAGAGGGAAGCGCCGGTGTCTCGCTTGTAGTTTCGCGTGTCGCTTCCAGGCATCGCGACCGCTTCCCAGACGCCGTCAGGCTGATAGGGTTTGACGCTCGGTCCCCCGATTTTGTCTGTTAAGAGTCCGCTTGACGCCAGAACATAGTCTCGCACCATCTCCGCATCCATTCGAAAACGAGGTCCGCGGGAGAGCAACAGATTCTTGGGGTCTTTGCGAGCTTTTAAAGGCGTGACTGTCGCAGCCTGCCTATATGTCGCAGAGGTCACGATCAGTTTGAACAGCTTTTTGATATTCCAACCATTCTCTCGGAACTCCACACGCTGCTATTGACAGAAAAAATGGAATTACGAATGTTCCCCCCAAGTTAGCAATTGACGATTCTCTTCTCATTATTGACGAGATGTGGCACAACTTT
>JAYVOT010000818.1:0-15669 GCA_043757795.1 Chthonomonadaceae bacterium
ATGACGGTAAAAGTTCATGCCGCCCTCGCGTCCGAATGACGCTCGTTCATCAGGCGGGAGTTTTTCTTGAAGTTAGCTTTGCCAATTTATGTTGATAGCGTTCAATTCGGGTAGCGCCAATGCATCTAAGCTTCATTTTATGCAAAGAACCTCAAAATTAATGAACGAATTGACAAAACACGTAAAAACAGTCTTGCAACTCTCTGCATCCTTCGTCGGATTAGGGGTAGAATCCTCCACAGTTGTATCGCAAATTTTGGTGCAGGCAGGGATTCGCGAGGCGAGTAGCGAAATATCATTTCAGATTTGAGTGTAATTGAAGAAATCAATACGCAAATTCAAATTTCAATTCTAAGGAGCGGTCAGGATGCAGTTCACAGTCATCGGGGATGCAAATCAGTGCGTCGTGGTGCAAATGACGAGCGGTGAAGAGCTACAGGCGGATGTTCGGTCCGCTTTCCTGCTTTCGGACGGGGTCGCTTTAGAGGCGGCGACCAATGCGCTGATGCGAGTTGAGGATAGGCCCGCTCTTGGTTCTCCTATTCCGCTCACGCACTTTCGTTGCATGGCGGCAAACGGCATGATCGCGCTCGCCGCTTCCAGCGCGGGAGAGGTGCGACAGTTGACGGTGAAGCACAAAACTTGGTTCTGCGCAAGAGAAGCTTTTCTTGTTTGTACCAAAGATGTCACCTCAAATATCGGCTTCGTACTCCCATTGGAAACTGGATACTTTGCGGACAAAGGTTATGTACTGTTCAAATTAGCTGGCTTCGGCGACGCATACATTCACTGCGGCGGCAATGTAATTGAGTATGACCTCATCGCCGGTCAACGCATAGCTGTGGATGCAGGTTGCATTGCAGCTTTTGAAGACACTGTTCGATTCGAGGTGGAACAATTCGATGGATTAGCGAACGTACAGGGTGGCAGCGACATGGTGTTCTTGCTGACGCTGACAGGTCCCGGAAGAATTTATCTTGCGACGCTTCCGCTCGCAAGAATAGCTTACAACGCGGCAAAGCCTGATATGCAAAGCGTTCCGCGACCGGCGCCAACCCCAAAACCTGTTGACTCAAGTATGGCGGATATTTTGAAAGAGCTTTAAATCTTACTCGACCACAGCGCAAGAAAATACTTCTCTTTGCGCGTGGTCCAGTTGCTCTTGCACACAATTTCATCTGAGCGGAAACACGCTGAAGATGGATGATAAATCAAAGGAGAATGCAAATTGGCACATAACGTGACCCTGATCCGAGGAGACGGGACAGGTCCCGAACTGGTTGAAGCGGCGAAAAAAGTACTCGACGCTACAGGCGTGGGCTTTAATTGGGATATCGTAGACGCTGGAGTGGACATTATGGAAACGGCTGGAACTCCCCTTCCGCAGAACGTTCTAGATTCCATACGAAAGAACAAAGTCGCCCTCAAAGGTCCCATTACAACCCCCATCGGATCGGGTTTTCGCTCAGTGAACGTCGCCTTGAGAAAAGAACTGGACCTCTACGCATGTATCAGACCTTGTAAGTATTACCCCGGAATACGGTCGAAATATCAAGATGTCGATCTTCTGATCGTTCGTGAAAACACTGAAGACCTTTACGCAGGCGTAGAGTACGATCTTGGATCTGAAGGCGCCAAGAAGATCATTGAAATGGCGGGCGGCAAAATCCGAGAGGATTCGGCGATTTCCGTCAAACCGATCTCAGTCACAGGTTCGCGAAGAATCGCAAAAACCGCTTTTGAATACGCCCGTATAAACGGACGAAAAAAAGTGAGCGCAGTGGCGAAAGCCAACATCATGAAGTACACGGACGGACTCTTTTTCAGAGAAGCCGCAAAAGTCGCCCTGGAATATCCTGAAATAGAATATCAGGAAGTTCTTGTAGACAATATGTGTATGCAACTCGTTCAAAAACCGGAACTGTATGACATCCTCGTGATGGAAAACCTGTACGGCGATATTCTTTCCGACCTGTGCGCCGGACTCGTCGGCGGTCTAGGCGTGGCTCCGGGTGCGAATATCGGGGACGGCATCGCCCTCTTCGAACCGACTCACGGCTCAGCCCCGAAATACAAAGGGATGAACAAAGTCAATCCGGCTGCGCTCATTCTTTCCGGGATGCTGATGTTGCGCTACCTTAAAGAAGACGACGCCGCCGATAGACTTGAAAAAGCCATCGCAGCAGTCATACTTGAGGGAAAAGACGTCACATACGACATGAAACAGGATCGCAATGATCCTACCGCGGTCGGCACTTCAGAGATGGCGGATGCGATCATAGCGAAACTGTAGATTAGTAGCGAGAAATCGAACTCCTCCAATATTCACTTGGGCGAGTTGGATTCATCAACTCTTTGCATTTCGTCTGCTTTATTCTGCGTATTCCGCGGCTCGCTTTTCTTGGCAATGAATTGAACTGAGATATTCGAATTGTCGGGTAAAGCGTTAGTTGAATACGCAGAAAAAGCATAAAGCGAAATTTGTTCATATTCTGGTTTGAATCGAATGGATTCTTTCTCGGTGTCGTTTTGGTTGCATTAATTGGCTAACTCCGTTTTTAGCGTGATGGAGGTTGAAATGGCTGTCCAATTGGCGGCGGCGCCTAGAAAATCAATCCTTTTTGAAGACTATGAATCCGAAGGCGAGATCTCAGTACGATATGAAATCATCGACGGAGTGAGGGTTTATATGCCTGCCACTACATTGGGACATCAACGTTATTCAGCAAGATTGAACGATGAGTTCCAATCTTTTTCAAGCCTTTCAAAATTGACCGTTGCGTTTTACGCGCCTTGTGACGTTGTCATAAATCGCTTTCCTCTTCAAGTTCGACAGCCGGATCTTTTGGTAGTCAGTCAAAAAAAATATACGGATTCCGGTCTCACGTTCGATTCCGTCTACTTTAATGTCGCCCCGGAACTTGTCGTCGAAATAATCTCATCGAGCGAAACTTTCAACGCGCTCGCGAGCAAAATTCGCGACTACCAAAAAATTCGGAGTCATTGAGTGTTGGATTGTTCGACCGAAAGATAAGACGATTGAGATATTGGAACTGAACAAAATTGAAGCAACCTCTTTTCGAATTTTCACTCTTGGCGAAGAGGTGCGATCACTGGTTTTCCCGGAATTGAAAGTGTCGGTGGCGGAAATTTTCGCCGAATAGCAGCTTGAATAAAATAATACTTCGAGGATGGAACATGCGCAGGAAAATTACGATTGTGGGAGCGGGACAGACGGGGGCGACTCTCGCTCATTGGCTTGCTGAGCGCGGAGACGTCGATATCGTTCTCTTCGACATAAAAGAAGGCATGCCGCAGGGGAAAGCTTTGGACCTATTGCAGGCGATGCCGATAATCGGATCGGACGCAATGATAACGGGAACCAACGAATGGGGACCAACCGAAAACAGCGACATAGTCGTCATTACAAGCGGACTTCCGAGAAAGCCGGGCATGAGCCGCGACGACCTGCTCAAAGTAAACGCTGGAATCGTTCGCGACGTCACACGAGCAGTAGTGAAGGAATCTCCCAACTCCATTTTGATGTTGCTCACTAACCCTCTTGACGCCATGTGCCACATCGCGCTGCATGAGAGCGGCTTTCCTGCGCATCGAGTGTTCGGACAGGCGGGAATCTTGGACACGGCGCGATTCAGAGCCTTCCTTGCGATGGAGTTGAAGCTCAGCGTCGCGGAAATCAACGCCTATGTCCTAGGGGGACACGGAGATGACATGGTTCCCCTGCTTGGAAGCACGAACGCCGGCGGCGTGCCGATCAAAAAGTTGATCCCGGCAGATCGCCTTGAAGAAATCGTAGTGCGAACGCGCAAAGGAGGCGCGGAAATCGTAGGTCTTCTTCAAGTCGGCAGCGCTTTCTACGCCCCGTCAGCCGCTCTAGCGCAAATGGTGGACGCAGTTTTGAATGATCGGAAGCGAATACTCCCCTGCGCAGTGCATACCGGCAAAAACGGCGGCAACTATGGAGTGGACGACATCTATCTCGGTCTGCCTGCCGTCATAGGAGCAAAGGGAGTCGAGTCGATCGCAAGCATCGACCTCACCCCGGAAGAGACTATAGACTTGCATAAATCCGCAGCCTCGGTTCGCGAACTTGTCAACGCCTTGCGCGGTTTCGACCCGCCCATGCTTCCATAATTGTCCCGAAGGGCGTTGTTCGCTGCGACACGCACTAGAAACTTCAGAATCATGTCGCAAGCTCCAATGCCCTAGATCGAGAACTATTAAAGTGTCCGAACTCAAGTTATGAAAAACTGGCTATACGGAATCCAGAATATGTTGTTGAAGCAGGAACCTCCTCTACCCGATTTCATTCTGGGAGAAACTGCATCAAAATTCGCATCCCTTCCTGTCGGGGCGACTATCTGCGTCAAAATCTCAGCAGCGTATCCGCTCCCTTATCCTTTCGCAGTTTCCAAAAGGTTTTTGGAGAGGTTCGTTCTGGAAGTTCTCGAAGTTAACCCTAATCTTACGCTTATTTTGACAGAGGGCGGAGTGGGAAAAATGAGCGTCCTCGATTCGATTTCCGAACAAGGTTTGGACAAGATATCGGGAGTACGGTTCGTAGACGCTGAATCGGTTGAACCTGTTTATGTCAGGAATCCGTCTCCGGTTCCTCTTAAAGAAGAAGGTTTCTGGTTGCCGAAGCATTGGGTGGAAGCGGACATGCGAGTGCTTTTGACAACATGCAAATTGAGAAGTCACCACTTTCAACGATGGTTCAGCGGGGGAACTAGAAACCTGATAGGGTTGCTTCCTCGCAAAACTTATAAGCTCTCATCGAGCAAACGAGAAATGCGTAGCGTCATGCACCAAAAGGGTATGGACGCAATGGTTGCCGACCTTTACGCTACTGCCGGAAAGGATGTCTTGACTATTCTTGACGGGCGATTTATTGCAAGACAGGATGAGCACATCCCATTGCGGTTTGTTCGGAAACTTGCAAAAGTGATTGTGGCGGAAGATCCGGCGGTGGCGGATACGCAAATGACAAAATTGCTGAATTTGCCTTTCAACCCGCCGTATCTGAAGATGATTTCAGAGGCTCAGACTTCAAATCAATCCTCAGTATTGAGTGAAAACGCTATTTGATTTAATTGCACTATGCAGGGAGCAAGGAGGTTTCATATGGACTTGGCGCTTTTGGAAACGCTCAAATACAAGATGGCAACCGAGAAAAAAATTGTCGATATCTGGGAGTACTTTATGGATTATTTCGGCGATCATGAAGAGTTCATAGAACTTGGAGCTTCGACGAACGATGATAATCTCATAGCGGTTATTGCGCAGTCTCTTGGAACTCTCTATCAGAAAGATATCGTTTTTCTTCAAACTTTCATGATCGGCCTCCCGGAACACAACTTCATTCACGGCGGATTCACTTTCGAAAAGCGTTATGGCAACTTCCTTTACGACACGGAATTCAAAGTGGGAATCATCACGATTCCTAATGCAAGTCCCGATGGCGAAAATAAGTTTATCCGATTCACATCCACCGAGTTGCCGGAGGGAACGATAGCAAATATTATGCGCACAACGCCGCTAGGTTTATGATTTTCCAAATTTGTCGCAGTTGCTTCAGATTTTGAGAGGTGCGAAAAGTTTCCCGAAGAAGGCGCGATCTTAAAGCGACGCTCGTCTTGACGATTCGCATCTATGGGATTTTGAAACTTAAAGAGCATAGCGTTGATTCATTGTGATCGACTCTAAGTCTGCGTAGCAGGCTTATTGGTAAGAATTATTATTTGTCTTTTTTAGGAGGGCGTATGCAGTATCGTGAACTTGGCGGAACAGGTTTTAAAGTTTCCGAGATCAGCTTTGGAGCCTGGGGCGTCGGCGGCTCATGGGGCGAAGTCGACGATGCTGATTCTATGGAAGCGTTGCATAAGGCGCTTGATTTAGGAGTGAATTTCTTTGATACCGCAGACGTTTACGGAGACGGAAGAAGCGAAAAACTTCTTGCTCGTCTGAAATCGGAGCGTTCGGAGCCATTCTACATCGCCACGAAAGCTGGGCGAAGAAGTTCGCCGCACACAGCTGAGAGTTATACGCGAGATAACCTCACGGCATATGTAGAACGCAGCCTTTCGAACCTCAAAGCCGATGCGCTCGATTTGCTCCAACTTCACTGCCCTCCCAATCAGGTGTACTATATGCCTGAGGTATTTGACTTTTTGGAAGATCTCAAGACATCCGGTAAAATCAGGCATTACGGCGTTAGCGTTGAGAAAACTGAGCAAGCTCTTAAATCTATTGAGTATCCTGGAGTGCAATCAGTACAGATAGTCTATAATATTTTTAGGCAGAGACCGGCTGAACTCTTTTTCAAGGAAGCTCAAAAAAAGCAAGTCGGGATTATAGTGCGACTTCCTCTCTCTTCAGGAATGTTGACCGGAAAAATGACGGCGAATACTCATTTTGAGCCTGAAGATCACCGATTATTCAATAGAGAAGGCGAGGCGTTCGACAAAGGCGAGACTTTCTCAGGTCTGGATTTCCAGACAGGTTTGCGCGCAGTAGATTCGTTGCGTCCCCTTGTCCCGCCTGGTGCGACACTCGCACAAATGGCGCTTAAGTGGATCATCTCGAATCCCGCAGTCGCTTGCGCGATCCCCGGAGCTAAACGTTCGTCGCAAGTTGAGGAGAACGTCGGAGCGGTTGAACTTCCCGAGCTATCGGAAGCGACTCTCAGGGCTATCGCGGAAATCTACAACGTTCAAGTGAAAACTGCAGTCCATCATAGATGGTAGGTCAAATCGGATAAATCGAAATCGGTTGATAACTTCAGATTACGCAGTATCGGTTGAAAGTCGGACGGTCTCAAAGTCCGCAATTGGAGCTAAGAAGTTCGCAATAGCGGACTCGGAAATTTTGAGAGCCAATAGATTGCAGGACGCAAGTTTCCAAACTCGCGAAAACGGTTTTATCGTAACCGGACGCGGACTTTAGTCCATCACCTTCTTAAAATCATCTGTCGAAAAATAATGACGAAACCACACCGATCTCCGAAACGTATTTTTATTTGAATGCAATTGGAAGCATGGGGGATACGAGGACGATTACGTTGGTCGAACAAAAAGACGCTGAACTCGTTAGAGAGACGCTCTGCGGAAACACGGCTGCCTACAATGGACTGGTTGTAAAATATCAGAGACATGTATACAATCTCGCCTACAGAATGCTTGGCAATGTGGAAGATGCAGGCGATCTCGTGCAAGAGACATTCATTCGTGCGTTCGGCGCGTTGGCGAAATTTCGTCAAGACGCCAGTTTCTTAACTTGGCTCTACAAAATCACTTCCAATCTCTGTATCGATCAGCTTCGCGCAAGGAAGGCTAAACCCTCTATCTCCCTCGATGTAGAACTCGAAGAAGGCAGAGAACCTGCAGCCGATTTGCGCTCAAATGGACCGGAAGAGGTAGCGCTTAGAGAAGCGACGCAAGAGATACTGCATCAAGAAATCAGCAACCTCCCCGAAAAATATCGGGTAGCGTTGATTATGAGGCATCTGCAAGACATGTCTGTCGATGACATTGCGGACGCGCTCGATATTCCCGCGGGGACAGTTAAAACACATCTGTTCCGAGCCAGAGAGATGCTCCGGGGGCGTCTACGCTCGGTACTGGAAATGGAAACGGATGGATAATCGATATCAACCGGAAAAACAAGAGACGGAAGTCAAGCAGGAGTGGAAACATTATCTGCCTCCAACCCCTCTCGTCTCAGATATAATCGAAGAGAGAGAACTTGTCGAGGAGCAGAATCTCTACGCTAAAACACTCTCTCAAAAGTCAGGAATGTGTCTGAAAGTTCGGGAGAAATTGCAATCTCTTCTGGAGGGCGAATATGAGTTGAAACCGGAGATGGCTATGGCTCTTCAAGGTCATCTCGCAGTTTGCCCTGATTGCGCTTTTGAATACGAAGAGATGAAAAAAGTCGTCTGGCTCCTTAAATCCATGCCTATGGCGGATCTGCCTATGGATTACTCAAAAGTAATTATGCAACGCATCATGGCTCAACAGGACTCAACTGTCAACGGAGTGCAGACTCCGGTGAGCAGCGGCGGAGCTTTTACTCGTTTTTTCACAGCTTTTCGCAAAGGCAAAATCAAGTTGAGAAAAGACTCGGACTCGAAGTAATCAGAACATTAATTTGCGTCAACGTAAAGCGAGACAGGGACTATTTCCTGTCTCGCTTTTTTCACGTAGCGACACGTAATCGCACTGTCGCTTTTTATGGCATTGAGGCTTAGCGCATCTTGGGAATGTAATCTCCATGCGCCTCGATCAAATCGTCCACTAACGACCATATGTCGTCGAGAGTCAACTCTGCGGCCGTATGCGGGTCGAGCATCGCAGCGTGATAGACATGCTCTCTCTTTCCCGTCAGAGCAGCTTCGACAGTCAGGGATTGAACATTGATGTTCGTCTGCATCAGAGCTGCGAGCTGCGGCGGGATCGCCCCGATTCTCGTCGGTTGCAGTCCGCTCTTATCCACAAGCACCGGCACCTCCACGCAACAGCCTTCCGGCAAGTTCGAGATCAATCCCTCATTGGCGACATTCCCATAGACGACTCTCGGCGTACCAGTTTCAAGGCTATGTATAATGAGCGAGCCGTATTCATGACTGCGATGAATTTCCAGAGGAGAGTCGCTTTCATACTCCTCCTTCATTTTATGCCAACCTTTTATCTGCTCCTCGCACCGCCGGATGTACTCGTCGAGAGGCACATTGAACCGTTCGATCAGTTCCGGTTTGTCTCTCTTAATAAAGTAGGGCGTGTATTCGGAAAAGTGCTCGGAGGACTCAGTCACGAAATAACCGAGTCGAGTCAACATCTCGTAGCGAACTCGATTCCAGTCGGGAGCCTTGCCTTCTGCGGCGACTTTCCGAATGAGCGGATAGAGATCTTCCCCGTTGCGCTCGAATTTTAAGTAGAACGCCATATGATTGATACCGGCGCAGAGGTAGTTGATCTCTCCGATCGGAATTCCGATATCTTGTGCGAGCACTTCCGCCGTTCCCTGCACGCTGTGGCAAAGACCGACTGTTTTCACCTTGGTCGCACGCGTAACTGCCCACGTATTCATGCACATAGGGTTCACGTAGTTCAAGAAAGTGAGGTTTTTACTGGAAACCTCTTCCATGTCTTTGCACATGTCCAACATCACCGGGATCGTTCGCAGGGCGCGCATTATCCCCCCGATGCCGAGCGTATCGGCGATCGTTTGGCGCAATCCGTACTTTTTCGGAACCTCGAAGTCGATTACAGTTCCCGGTTTGTATCCTGCTACCTGAATCATATTGATCGCATAATCCGCTCCATCGAGGGCTTCTCTGCGATTCGTATGCGTTGTGATTTTAGGATTCGCGCCCAGAGCCTTCGCTACTTTGCGTGCTACCGTCTCCGAGGTTCTCAAACGCTCTTCATTGATGTCCATGAGAGCGATATGACTCTCTGCAAGTTCGGGGAATCCTAAAATATCCCCGAGAAGATTCTTAGCGAAAACTGTGCTGCCTGCGCCGATCATCGTTATCTTTGGCATTGTCTCTCCTCAAATTTGTAAAATGTGGCGACCCACTTAAGAAAAGTTCGAGACGAACCATCATATCTCCTGCAGGATGTAGACCCAAAAGACGAACTTCTCTCCAATACGAGAGAACTCAATGCTTTTTATCCGATTTCGGCAGGATATAAGAAAAATACGTAGAATAGACTCTTTGAAAGTAACCGATCATATCAAAACGTAAGTTCGAAAATGTAAGATCGTATTCTATCAAATGGTATCGCATATGATATGGCTTGCACAAAGCCGGACGCCCTGTGAGAGCCTGCGCGCATCAAGTCTCTCTTTTTTAATCACAAAAGCATAATAGAGAGTTTTATGGATTTGATGTCGCCTATCTGTCAGAGAACTCCGGTAGAGTGCAAACGCCACGACGACTGGAGAATGTAAAAAAAATGCCTTCCACCGAACTGCATCAAGACGCTAATCCTGCGATCTCCACGCCTCCGGCGCCGGTATCGCCCTTTAGGAGTTCAGAAACTTTTGAGAACTATTGTGCAAAAGTGCAATCACGACTCTCCGAACATGCTATTAAGCGAATAGATTTCGTCCAAACTGCTTTTGACCGATTGAGTAGACTTCTGCAAACAGCTAAAGACGTTGAAGACACCTCCCTATACAATGAGATATGGCATCATAGAGTCACTGCAAAGGAGTTGCTTGAATCCCTGAAACATACTACGCAGACCAACTCTCTCGCGTCCCCTCTTCCGCCTCGTCCCGGACCGCCGAAATATGTTCCGCAGGCAAGCGCCAATAGCGGAGGCATTGTAAATGGGAATGGAAACATTGGTCAAACCGGGATTCCAAATGAAATCGGAAGTAACTCAGTCAACTTTTCAGATGCCTCTTCCATCATGCCTGTTCGAGAGCAAATAGTTCCCCAACTTCCCATAAATTCCGGTTCAATAGAAAATTCTACAGTTCAGCCTACTCAAAATTCACAGGACGATTTATCTTCGAATGGCGCTTACTATGGAAACGGAAACTACAACCTGCAGAAGGACGCGATTCAGCGACCTCCGCGTCGGCTTCGCCCGCTCACGGACATAGAAGCGGACGCGATTCTGCTGCGCGAGCAAGTCAAAACGTTCGCGGAAACCCATCCCTTGACGACTCGTCTCGGGGACTTAAGTCTTCCCAACTGCCTTACAATGCGGGCTTTCGCCTGTCGTCAACGTAGGCTGGAAGATGAAGCGGGAGAAACGGAAGTCGCGGAAGTGACCGAGTTGATGGAAGACATCGTAGATCTTCTGGATGCGGCAAACGATCAAGAGTACACCATAGCCCTTGACGACGAGATAGACCCGCAACCTACCGCTTATCAATGGGGAGAGTTGGCGGAGCGTTACGAAGAGATGGCTCAGGCTCAAGATTCTTTCGAGTGGTGGAACAGGCATCGAACCGTTTTGACGGTTGCAGACGTTCAACCCCTGGCGGAAGCGGTCGCGGCGGTACAACAGAAATTCAATCGTCTGTTGTTTAGACTCGGCGCCAGAGACCCCTTCCAACAACAACTCTTCGATGAATTGAGGACCTGGGCGAAAGAGCAACAGTGTTACCTCCACAGCCTCAGACCCAAAGTGCCGATGACCGAACTGACGGAGCGAGCGGCTTCTCTCGTGCCTACATGGGATCAAGCGCGCCTTATAGTGGATGGCGACAACTACAAACAAACAGTTGTAGAAAACGTGATTCAACTCGTTTCCCAGACTGATTTCGGGCAAGATGAACATGACGAAATTAGGTTGCAAGAGGCTGTGTGGGAGTGCAAACAACAGAAAATCCCCTCTTCCGACAAAAGACTTCGAGAAGCCCTGCTTCCCTGGGGAGCTTTTCTGGAAGGCGACGATCGGTTTAGAGATGTCTTGAGAGAGATAAATCTGGAGTGGGAACGACGACAAGATCTCGGAAAACCGGAAATAGCGGCGGAAGAAGCGGACATGGACCCGACCCAAGCTTCTCTCTGGTTGGAATTAAGAGCCGTTCAAAACGCCACACGGGGCAAGCGTTGCCTTCTCCTCGGCGGAACCTGCCGAGAAGAGAATCGACGCAAAATCGAAGACGCCCTTGAACTTAGCGAACTTGTCTGGCCAAGCACGAAACCCTCCGATCCGTTATCCAAATTCGACACTGACTTGCGCCATTCGGATATAGTCGCACTACTGACTCGCTTCAGTAGGAAAGAGTGGAAGAACGCACAGGACATTTGCGCGAGAGATGGAAAGAAATTCGTTCATCTCACGACCGGATACGGCGTCGCTCAAGTCGTTCGTCACTTCTATACCCAACTCTGCCCGGAAGGTTCGCGAATCGCGGAGTGATGAAAAATCGAAATAGGACGGCGACTCTTGTCGCCGTCCTAATCACTTCTATATTTTTTCTTTTAAAATTCACTCCGTCGCTCTATGTGAGTTAAGCCTAAATTCAAGAATGGTATTCTTAAAATCCATCTATGCAATCAGAAGCTGAAATTTTGGTAAAAAGCTTATTTTGACCAATTACGATTAGTCGCCATAAACCTTTTTCTACCGCTATGCTATTCTATAGGAGATCGAGCATCGCTAAAGCGTCCGGATATTCATTAGCCGATTCCGGAATAGTCTTAAGCGCATTCCGCGCGGCGCTTGCATCTCCCAAAACCTCGCAGACAATTCCCAACTTCAAAGCAGCTTCCGTTCGGCACTCTTCATCGTCATTGGTCAACGGATCTTGCAACCTCTCGAAAATCGTTCTCGCTTCTTCATACCGGCCATTGGCTCTGTAAATATCGCCAAGCTCGCATTGAATGTAAGCGCTTTGCGGATAACGGCAAGCAAGTTCCATAAATACTGTGAGTACCTCCCCGTCTCGATCTCCCTTGAGTCTTCGCAACACTCCCCCTCTCAACCAGGACGCATTTGGATAGAAAGGCGTCGTTTGCAGTAGTCGATCAAGCGATTGCAAGGATTCGATGGTGCGATTCTCAAGAAAGAGCAGATAGGCGTAACGAAAAAGAGTTTCAGTATCGTCAGGTGAGGACTGAAGAGTGGCTCGGCAACCGGCAATGGCGGCATCAATGTCACCTTCAGGGTCGGAGGAGTCAGTAGGAAATGGCAAGTCGATGGAAGTCTTTTCAGAATCCTGAATCATTATAGGAGGAGATTCCTGAGAGTTTGTCGTAGGAGGTATGAAAGCGGAATTGAGAAGTAAGTACGGAGAGAACAGGATTTGAACCCGTGAGCCCTTGCAGGCTGCCTGTTTTCAAGACAGGTGCGATCGACCACTCCGCCATCTCTCCGAACGCTCAAGAATAGTATAACCCATTAGAACTCGTTCGTCAAGAGAGGATCTCAATGAAAATCACTCGAATCACCCCCTACCCTGTCCAACCCCGATGGCTTTTTGTCAAAATGGAGACAGATGAAGGCGTAGTCGGTTGGGGCGAAAGCCTGGGCGACAAAGCGGCAGTTGTGGCGGAGGCGGTGAGAAGTTATGAGCATCATCTCATTGGCGAAGACCCGCGCAAAATAACTCATCATTGGCAAAGCATGTATCGCGGAGCTTTCTGGCGAGGCGGACCTACTCTCAACGCAGCGATTTCAGGACTGGAGATGTGCTTGTGGGATATTCTGGGCAAGTCTCTCGGCGTCCCGGTATGGCAGTTGCTTGGCGGCGCTGTACGAGATAGAATTCGAGTGTACACTCACGCGGGTGGAAAAACCCCTGAGGAGTGTGCAGAGAAAGCCGCATCGCTTGTAGCAAGAGGATTCACGGCTCTGAAATTTTGCCCGTTCGATAGGGTGCATATCGTTGACCACTATTCAATAGTGGATGCGGCGGCGCGAAAGGTGCAGGCTGTGCGCGAAGCGGTCGGAAATGAAGTGGACATCATGCTGGATTTTCACGGCAGGGTTAGCCCGACAATGGCGATGTGGATGGAGGAAGCTTTTCGACAGTTCCACCCGATGTTCGTTGAAGAGCCTGTTTTGCCGGACAACTTGGACGCGATGGTCGCCTTCACCCAAAAATCGAAAACGCCTGTCGCGACGGGAGAACGCCTCTTCACGAAATTCGGTTTTCGGGAAGTTCTTTCAAAAGGAGCAGCAACGATTCTTCAACCTGATCCCTGCATCTGCGGCGGCATCATGGAGACTCGTCATATCGGCGCGATGGCGGAAACATGGTATTCGGCTCTTGCCCCGCACAACCCCTATGGTCCTCTCAACCTTGCCGCCTGTCTGCAAGTGGACGCAACCACCCCGAACTTTCTGATTCAGGAGTACATCGACCCGGTCGGGCTTGGCAACGGATACTTAAAAAACCCATTTGTAGTTAAAGACGGGTACATCGATCTCCCAACCGCCCCTGGCCTCGGAGTTGAGATGGATGAAGAAAAAATCCTGGCATCCCCTCTCTCCCCTCTCCCCGACGTAGGACGCTGGTTCCACGACGACGACGGCTCAATGGCGGATTGGTAATTGATATTGTGCGCACAGGGTCCGGAGAGTATCCGACAGAGAAAAAAACATTTTGCTAAAACCAGCGCTTTTGTAGGTTTCAATCTTATCAGTACGGTCGTACTTGAGCAAGCGTTTTCAACTGACAACAAGCAAGAGAGCCTAAACACAAAAATCAAGCGATTTTGACCAATGCTAATTTCATGGCTTTAACGCCATACCAATAGAATCGAGGCGAAATAAATGGATCGTATATTGTCGGAAAAAGAAAATGCTGAAATGGCTTTCTGGGAAAGTCGAACGTTGGATAACGGCGTACTCAGCAACGACCACTACGAGTATTTCTACACGACTCATTTCGGAATTGAAAATTCTTACTATGTGAATAAGAAGATTTTAGATATCGGATGCGGTCCACGCGGCAGTTTAGAGTGGGCGACCGAAGCTCAAGTCCGAGTCGGCTTGGATCCTCTAGCGAACGCCTATCGTCGTTTGGGAACGGAACGACATGGTATGGAATATTCGGCGAACGGCGCCGAAAACATCCCATACGCCGACGAATACTTTGACATCGTCTGTTCGCTCAACTCCCTTGATCACGTGGACAACCTAAACCTCGTGATTCCCGAAATCATTCGCGTCCTCGCGCCGGAAGGACTTTTTTTGCTTTTAACCGACATTCATTTGCACCCGACTGTTCTTGAACCCGCCGCCTTTTCCTGGGATATAGTTGAACGATTTTCCCCAGAACTTGAAATTGAGGAACAGTTTCATTTTGAATATTCAGTCAAAAGCCCGGAAGGTTACGGCGACATCTATCAAAGTTTGAAAAGTGCGGTTCCGTTTAATCACTCAGACCCGACGGAGCGTTACGGAATATTATCCGTGCAGTTTCGCAAACGCTAGTAAACACACACCCTACTCTGGAATGGAGGAAATCATTCGCAACTGCAATGACCTAATTCGCAAAAAGTGCAAGCAAAGTTGCTAGATTCCTAGGACAACGAAAACCTGACTCATTGCGTCAGATTTTAAGGTCGGGCGTTGCATCGTCAAATAACGCTTCTGTCGAATTAGCATTTGCAAAGCGGCTCTGCCCGATAGGACTATTTTCAAAGTTGCGATATATATCTCGGCGGTCTGTGGCGTAGCCTCGCAAGCAAGTGGAGTTTTCACTCCACAACTAGATTGAGAGTCGGCTGAGCTTCTAAGACGCTTTAAGTGAGCGTTCATTCTCCTCCTAATGACTTCGAGAGTTTGATTCGCTTTGAAGTCCGGGAGCGGCGCGTTTGCTTGTATCTCTATATCTGTCCAACCTCGGATAATTGCGACACACGTGATTAGAGATTTCCGCAATCTTGCTGTGGTATAATAAATGCATAACTTTGTCGGGGTATCCGACGCGCCGTGAAAAGAGTATGGACTGTTATGCCGACGCCTGCTGTTGAACAAAAATTAGAGATTCTGCCTATAAAACCCGGATGCTACCTGCACAAGGACGCAAATGGGACGGTCATCTACGTCGGCAAAGCGATCAATCTTCGGAGCAGAGTGCGTTCCTACTTTCAAAAGTCTGCGAATCACACCCCGAAGATTCGCAGGCTCGTCAGTCAAATCGCCGACCTTGAGTACATCGTCTGCGAAA
>JAYVOT010000819.1:0-4132 GCA_043757795.1 Chthonomonadaceae bacterium
AAGCTTGACTTTCAACAAATGCTCTCTCAACCAACTTCGGCGCATGAGGAGGGACTTCGGTTTTTACGAGGAGTTGGTCTTATGAACAACACCCTCAGACAGCTTGTAAAAGACCTTGACGAGCTGGGAATCGATTATAATGTCATCGGGGCTGTGGCTTTAAATCAACATGGATATCGCCGCTTCACCGAAGACATCGACTTGCTCATGACATCTGATGGATTGAAAAAATTCACTGAGGAGTTAGTGGGGAGAGAGTACCGTTCGGCATTGCAAGGTGCAACTAGAAAGTTCCGCTCTACAACTGAAAATGTTCTAATTGAAGTCATTTTAACGGGAGAGTATCCTGGCGATGGACGGCCAAAAGCAATTTGCTTCCCCGATCCCGCAGAAAGTTCGATTGAAATAGACGGGATCAAGACGATTTCACTTGAGAAATTGATCGAATTGAAACTTGCTTCAGGAATGACGAGCGCGGGGCGGCGTAAAGACCTCGCCGATGTTCAAGAGTTGATCAAAGCTCTAAAATTGGGAGCTGATCTTGCGGATTGCCTGGACAGTTCAGTGAGACCTATGTATGAGGAATTATACGGCGAAGTTGAGCAGGGGCAAGATTAAGAGTTGTCGCCGGATTGGGAACATGAGACTGACTCGTGATTTTCAACAATGAAGATGATTGGGCAAATAGCTGTGAACAAGGTCATCGTCAGAATACTATCAACAGGAACTCCCTCAATTGCAACTTGCAATTGAGGGAGTTTTCATGTTTTATGCCTCAAATTTCTCTACAGTTGATAACGTCATTTCTTTGTCAGGGCGGCGGCTGAAGCGTACCGCGCCGACAAGAAGTGCGACGCAGACAAGGCAGATGCTTACGCGAAGTCCCGCCGCAATAGGTTGGGTGAGCGCACCAGCCACCAGGATTCCAGTGAGGTTCATCACCTTGATGAGCGGATTGAGAGCGGGACCAGCGGTGTCCTTGAAGGGATCGCCGACTGTGTCGCAGATGACTGCGTTTTTGTGCGCTTCGCTCCGTTTCCCGCCATACGCCCCGTCTTCGATCATCTTTTTGGCGTTGTCCCATGCTCCCCCGGCATTTGAGAGCAACACTGCGAGCAACTGACCGGAGAGAATCGCGCCGGCGAGGTAACCCCCCAATGCTGCTGCGCCGTAACTCGTTCCCCGGAACCCCAGTCCGAATCCAACGAGAATCGGCAAGATGATCGCGAGAACGGCAGGCGCCACCAACTCTTTTTGAGCCGCCTCCGTCACGATTGCGACGCAGATGTCATAGTCAGGCTTTTCAGTTCGAGCCATGATTCCCGGCTTCTCGCGAAACTGTCGCAACACCTCGTCTATGAGTTTCTTAGCGGCTCTTCCGACAGCGGCGATGGCAAAAGCGGAAAAGAGGAAGGGAGCCGCTCCGCCGATGAGCAACCCTATGAAAACTTCCGGCACGTCAAGCGGAATACCGAAGATTTTCCCATCGTGCATCGCGTTCGCTAGCGTGAAGGTGTCGGCGGGGGCGGTTAAGCCTGCGCCAGTCATATAAGAACGAAAAAGAGCTACTGCCGCAATCACTGCGGTCGCGATCGCGAACCCTTTTGTCAACGCCTTAGTAGTGTTGCCAGCGGAGTCTAATTTTGAGACGATGACATCTCCGCTCAAGCCGTCTTTCGGGATTTTGCCTTCTCTTTTGTCATCTTCCAAGACTCCGCTCATCTCGAAGATGCCCTGCGCGTTGTCCGTGATCGGACCGAAGGTGTCCATTGCAAGGATGAAGCCTGTGGTCGTGAGAAGCCCGAGTCCAGCCAGAGCGATGCCGTAAGCGATCATCGGGGCGCTGAGGCTGAATAGCACGAGGGCAAGAACAAGGGGCAGGATAACGAGCAGAACGCTCCATACCGAGCTTTCAAGAGCGTATGCGAAGCCGGAGATTATCATCTGTGCGGCCCCCTGAACGCTCAATCCGGCGATTTCCTGAACCGGTTTGCTCTCAGCTGACGTGAAATGCTCAGTCAATTTTCCGATGAACAAGGAGAGTACCAGACCGGAAAGCGTGCAGATGAAAAAGAGATACCAGGGGTAAACTGTGGCTACAGTCGAGCCGGGAACGGTGATTGTCACTCCCTCTTTGAAGAAATAGTAGGAGACGATTCCGGTGAGAACTGCCGCTACAAGCGTCGAAACCTGAAAACCGGTGTTGATCGGACTCATAGGATTGAGCGTCGCGTCGTCTTTGCCCTTCACTGCAAACACCCCGATGATGGAGGCGAAGACTCCGACCGCGCGGACAGCGAGGGGAAACATCACGAGTTGAAGGACAGAGGTTCTCGCTTCCGGGCTGTTTTGGAGAACGCTCGCCGGGAAAATAGCAGCGCCTAGAATAATAGCCGCCACTAAAGTGACAGCGTAACTCTCGAAGACGTCCGCCGCCATTCCGGCGCAATCCCCGACGTTGTCGCCGACATTATCTGCGATTGTGGCAGGGTTGCGGGGATCGTCTTCGGGGATGTCCATCTGATTTTTGCCGACGAGATCTGCGCCCACGTCAGCAGCTTTTGTGAATATGCCACCGCCGACTCGCATGAACAAAGCGGCAAGCGAACCTCCGAATCCGTATCCTATGAGGACGAACATACCTTTCTCATGGAAAATCAAAAAGGCGGCGCAAGCGCCGATCAGGGCGAACCCGACTGTCAGCATGCCCGCTACGGCTCCCGCTTGAAACGCCGTTTCGAGCGCTCCTTTGTAGGTACTGCGAGCTTGTTGCGCAGTTCTTTGATTGCCTATCGTGGCTGTTATCATACCCAGACAACCCGCTGCATAGGAAGCGGAAGCGCCGCCAATAGTGAATAACGCGACTCCGACAGCCTCCGCCAACCCATATCCTCCCCCCAGCTTTGCAAAAAGCAAGCCGAGCAGAAGCGCTACGATTACGACTACGGGAACCATTATCGTCAGTTGTTGTTTGAGGTAGGAAAACGAACCTTTCCGGATTGCGTCTCCCACTTCGTTCATCTTCTCGGTTCCGGGATTTTTCTTTTTTACAACCAGATACCAATAGACTCCGAAGGCTAGAGATACGACGCCGGATAAAAGAGCTAGCCAGATGACAGCATAGTCTTGCTGACGAAAAAAGGGAAGGGTGACCGCTTCCGCGCTTCCATTAATTTCTTCTGCGTTGCCTCTCGAAGAGAGCATGAGCGCGAGAGCTGTGAAAGCGGCTGTGAGAAGTGATGGAATTCGGTTCGGATCGCACTGATTTCGTGAGAGTGCGCTTTGAATGGACATTAACGCCGTCATCCTCCTAATAGTTCAAGTAGTCGCAACTGATGCAATTTGTGGCATAATTAAATTGCACTTTCGTGTAAATTATATGACATTAGTCTCTCTTTGTCAAGAGGAGGGATCGTATTTCAGCTAAATAACAGAATCAAATTTCATCAATTAACGGAATCACCTTTTTGGGCTATTCGATAGACGCACCGTCTCGAACCTTCGATAATGTGTTCGACCCTGTTAATCACTATCTCTTCACCGAATGCAGTTTGGAATGCATTGAGTTCAGCCTGACAGAAACTGGGGCAAAGTGTCGCTGCGATGCAAATTGGACAGTGGTTCTCAACGAACAGGAAGTATTCATTTTCTCTTGACCACTCAGCCAAATAGCCCTCCGTTGTGCGAATCTCTACTAAAGCTTCAACTTTTTGCTCAAGAGTGATTGCGTTTTTCAAAAGTTCTAAATAGTTTGCGGCTGATTCCCGTTCTCGCAATTGAACCAACGTATCCATTGCAGGTTTGCCTAATTCTGATTTGATTGCGTTTATAAGCTGTGTAGCAAGTTCTGAATGACCATCCGGGAAACTTCCATGTCCCGCTTCTGTCAACTCCCACATTTGCGACGGTCTGCCAACGCCGCTAGGAGACGAGCTTGACGTGACGTATCCCTCATTCGAGAGTTTTACAAGTTGTTGACGCGCGCCCTCATCCGAGATTTCCAGAGCTGCGCCCAGTGATGCGCTCGACTGTCTCCCTCTTGTTTTTAATTGGTAGAGTAGACGTTCCGAAGTGGAACGCAACGTCATCTTAAAATTTTCCAAGTCATTGCTTGACTTATTTTTATTCATGA
>JAYVOT010000820.1:0-4123 GCA_043757795.1 Chthonomonadaceae bacterium
GTTCCAGCATGCGCCACAGCTCTATAGGCGTAGAGCGACAGTCTTTCAATGGCATTTTTGTCGCCGATATCCTCGAGAGTGATAGGAGTGCTGTCCTCCGATATGCTCATCCCGCCAAGATAGAAGGTTCCCGATGCGTTTCCGAAAAACTGCACTTCGGAGACCTGCGCGTCCGTTTCGCTCAAGCCCGGGATCTTGCTGACAGGAACGCTCAGAACCTTCCAACCCTTGTCTTCGACTGAGTTTTTCAGATCGAGCAACAGTTCATGCTTCTTCCCTCCAACGGTTGTCAGCACTATGCGCAAGCTCTCGATCTTCTTTTCTTTATCAAAACTTTGTCGCGCTCCGCCGCTCGCCGCGCCGCCTTTGGCGCCTGCGCCTCCGCCGAATCTGTTGGCAAACTGCGCGTACTGCGCCGGAACACCGTTTTGCGTTCCGCTTCCTCCTTTAGCGGCTCCGTTGGCGCTTTCATCTTGAAGCATGACTGCGAATTGAAGATATGCGTATTTGCCGGCGATGTAGGGGGACAAATCCGCAGGTTTCGACAGGGAAATCGTGGCTCCCTGATACAATCCCTGTGTCACGATCTTCAGCGAAGCGGCTCCGCTGTAGACTTCCGCTGCGCTCTCTTCGATCTGCCCGCTGCCCCAGGTTGCGAGCGACATGCCGGTCGATTTTAGCGTCTCGCCCTGATAGATGACAAGGCTTGGGGGCGCGCTGAGAGTTTTGGGCTTAGGTTTCTGCGCCGATGCAGGGTTGGACGCCAAGAGGAAAGCTCCTCCGAGGACGGCGAAACACGCTACAAAAGCGAGAGGGTTCGCGATGCGATTGGTTTCAAATGGTCTATTTGCAGATTTCATCTTCGGGATTCCTCCTGAAAGGCAGTATTGGTTTGATAGCTGGGAGCTTGCAGGCGGCGGATCGCCGTCGCTTTTCCTGTTCCAGAGTCGATATCGACGAGTACCGCGCACAATTGAGCCTCCTCTTCGGAGACCTCAAAACGTGCGGGAAGCCCGCTCGTAAATTTGGGAATGACAATTTCTCTTTTCATGCCGATGATCGAGTCCATAGGACCCGTCATTCCCACATCGGTCAAGTAGGCTGTTCCGCCCGGCAAAATGCGTTCGTCCGCTGTTTGAACATGGGTATGCGTGCCGACGACTGCGCTCGCCCTTCCGTCCACATACCATCCGAAAGCGATTTTTTCAGAGGTCGCTTCCGCGTGAAAATCTATGAATATGATCTTGGTCCTCTTCATAAGTATCTCAAGAATCACATCCGCGGCTCGAAAAGGATCGTCCACCGGCTCCATGAAGGTTCGTCCTTGAATCGTCGCTACTCCGACCGAGCCGTTGGGAGTCTCGTAGAGATGATACCCTCTTCCAGGCGCGCCGGGCGGATAGTTTGCAGGGCGAAGAATCCTCTGTTCGTTTTCCAGGTAGGGGTAGATCTCGCGTTTGCCCCAGGCATGGTTCCCAAGAGTGATGACGTTGACGCCCGCCTTATAGAGGATCGTGTTTGCGATTTCCGCCGTAATTCCGATTCCTGCGGCGGCGTTCTCGCCGTTCACGATCACGAAATCGACCTGATGCTCCATTCGGAGTGCAGGCACGTGATCCAAAATCGCCTCTCGCCCGGATTTGCCGACTACGTCGCCGACCATGAGAATTCGCATAAGCTCTTTCAGAAGTCGCGTACGATCTCCCGCGACAGGAGCCAGCCGCGCCTCGGCAATGCAGGATTAGCAAGCGTTCGCGCGTTTGCGAAGCGCCTCTACTTCGCGAAATCGACGGATCGGGTCTCTCGGATCACAGTGACTTTGATCTGCCCCGGATACTCCATCTCTTCTTCAATGCGTCTTGCCATGTCTCTTGCGAGTCGCATCGCTGCAAGGTCGTCCATGATGTCCGGTTTGACGATAACTCGTATCTCGCGACCAGCTTGAACGGCGAAGGTCTTTTCGACTCCCGGAAATCCTTCGCCTATCTCTTCAAGCTTTTTCAGCCGTTTGACATAACTTTCAAGGGCTTCTCTGCGCGCGCCCGGTCTTGCCGCTGAAATTTGATCTCCGCAAATGACCAGAATCGCCTCGATCGTGGTAGGCTCGACATCGTGATGATGCGCTTCTGCGGCATGAACGACGGGTTCCGCTTCTCGATATTTTCGGAGAATTTCGCCGGTGATGAGCGCGTGAGGCCCTTCCACCTCAAAATCGACCGCTTTGCCGAGGTCGTGCAAAAGTCCGGCGCGTTTCGCCACTTGAATGTCCGCCCCGACTTCCGCCGCGAGCATTGCGCAGATGTGCGAAACTTCTACGGAGTGGTTGAGAACGTTTTGCCCGAACGAACTTCTGTATTTCATTTTACCCAGAAGATGAACGATTTCGGGCGCAAGTCCGGTGATTCCCGTTTCGAGGACGGCGCGCTCTCCGGCTTCGACGATGCGAATCTCAACCTCCGCCTGCGCTTTTTTGACGATCTCTTCGATTCTGCCGGGATGAATGCGTCCGTCCACGATCAGATTTGTCAGGGCGATCCGAGCGACTTCTCGTCGAACGGGATCGAATCCTGAAAGCACGACCGCCTCCGGAGTGTCGTCGATGATGAGATCGACTCCGGTCATTGTCTCAAAGGCGCGAATGTTTCTGCCTTCGCGACCGATGATCCGCCCCTTCATTTCATCGTTGGGGAGCGGCACGACTGAGACCGTCGTCTCGGAGGTCTGATCGACGGAGCAACGTTGTATGACATCCGTGACGATTTGTCTCGCCCGGCGCTCTCCGTCTCGTTTAGCGGCATTTTCGATGTCGCGCATGAGCCGTGCGGCGTCGTGTCTGCTTTCGTCCTCCACGGTTTTGAGAAAGAGGGCTTTCGCGTCTTCTGTCGAGAGGCCCGCCAGCCTTTGCAACTCCTGTCTTTGCCTCTCTATGAGGCTTTCCGCGTCCTGTTGCAAAATCGCGTTTGCAACTTGTCGCTCCTGCACCTGACTCTCTCTGGTTTCAAGAGTTTCGGCGCGTCGATCCATGCTCTCTTCTTTTTGCGTCAGTCTTCGCTCTAATCTCTGAATTTCGGCTCGTTTTTCGCGGTTTTCAATATCAATTTCGGAACGCAGTTGCAACGCGTTTTCTTTGGAATCGAGCAGCGCCTGACGTTGGGTCGACTCGATTTCGCGTTGAGCCTCCCCTTTCAGACGTTCCGCTTCCATAGTTTTAGCGCTGATCAACTCTTCGACCCGGGCTTTTTCCCGTTTTTCCAACGGGCGTATCAAGATAAAGTGCTCGAATGCAAATCCGACTAATACGGCAAAAACGGTGTATAGAACATAAAAGGCATTGACACTTGGCATATCCCTCACCTCCTTTTAGAAGTTATGAGCGAAAAAATCGCGCTTCTGTCGGAGATTGAGCGAGGGCTACGACGATGCGGAGGCGATTCAGATTCTCACCGCGCCGGCTCCCTGGGAAGTGGAGGGATAAATCAAGATTGCCGAGTCGGAAATCGCTCCGAAATTTGAGCTGATCGACTCGCCTCCCAGCGGATAAGGGCTGTATCGGGCGAACATAACCTAAATCATCTCTCCGCTCGCCGGTGACTGGCAAGGAAGTCGCAAAGAAATGGCGGGAAACCCGTCTGTTTGCGAATTATAAGAAAGTTAGTCATTATTCTCCGCCAAGATTGCTAATACCTTCGTGATTATGTGCCATGAGAAGCCTCTTCGTTGTAAAAAATTGGAAACTCGCGTTTTTTCCTTCGTTAAAGCCGCTCGATTCATCAATTCCACTTTTTCGGGCTTCCATTTGGTTCTCGCTGCAGAAAGGCAGTTGGCGATTTCGGCGTCTTCTTCAATGGATCCGAGAGCTTCTTGAATGGTCTCTTTGTCTACTCCTTTGCCCTTCAGCTCTTGCGCCAGTCGGGTTTTGCCGTATCCTTTTCTGTCCGCTCGGTCGTCTACCCATGCCTGAGCGAATTTATCGTCGTCGAGGAGATCGAGCGCCTCCAACTCCACTAGAACCGACTCGATGTCTTCCGAGTCGAAATCGTCGTGTTGCAGTCGTTTCTCTATCTCCGAGCGGCTTCTTGCAGAGACGGCGAGCATTCCCATCGCGATTCGCCTCGCCTCCTCG
>JAYVOT010000821.1:0-4109 GCA_043757795.1 Chthonomonadaceae bacterium
AACGATCAGAATGCAGCGGTTGTAGATAATGAAATTATCATTACCCGAAAATCTACGAAATCCGCTTCTGTATGCAGTTATAGGTTTGCTATCATTCAGTTTGTATGGTTCTTACCTGGGAGGAACAGAATATAGCAAACGGGAGGATATAAGCACAGACATTGTAGTGCCTAAAATTAGGTACGGCGATCCTGTGTTTGACTTGAAAGTGACTGATGCCAATGGAACGCATACAGACATCAAGTCATTAATTCGACCTGGAAGATGGTCAGCCATTGTTTTTTTAAGTGCAACGTGTGAACCTTGCACATGAATTAAGAAAGAACTCAGCTCTAAACCACACGACAATTTCGATGTGATATCACTGTATTGTGCAAAACCAATCCCTTTATTATGCAAGTCTGCTGGAATAACGGATTTCGGACGTCGAGATGTAAAGAATTCAACGTTATTAGTGACAAATCGTGATAATTTTGATGGGGTGCGAGGGGTATCTGATATGCCCTAGATTTACATTTTTAACGCAAGTGGCAGACTAGAACATATCATTAATCAACGTTCTGGGTACTTGATTCCTTAAATTGTTAAACGAATAAATTTCTCCAATAATACATTCAAATACGCTGTCGGTACTGCAGAGGCTCGTCAAGTTTTCCCATCAATTGTTACTCTTGGCAATCAAGAAATCGAAACTAAAAAGTACCTGACTCAATCAAAGTTTTTAGTCGTGACATTTGCGAAAACGGGATGTGGGTCATGCTCTCAAAGAAGAATGGAATTCGCACGATATAAGTATGGTAGAGATGTGAAAAACTTGATTCTATACGGAAGTCGTGAAGAGTTTGAGCTTGAGAAAGACAACAATGACAGAATCAATTTACTTTCCGGATATGCAGACTTGCGGAAACATTTGTTTTTTAGACGCTATCCGTATTCAATGGTTTTATGGAGAGGTTATCCAATCTTCGGTGAAAAAGTAAACGGCTCAAATGATGACGATTTCTGGGAAAGATTTAAGTCTGTAGTTGATGGTAGAGTGGACATCAACACACATTGAGTATTGATTGATCTCATTAAGTAGATAACCAATAGCCTGCTCAATGCATACTCGTCTCCACTTGAGAAGGGGATTGAAATTCATGACTTCTAAAACTCTGAGAACTGTAGCAACAGTACTCCTTGGATGTTTGCTCTGCAACATTTGCTACAGCGCAGGGCCTACTGTTTGTAACATCCCGCCTGCAGGATGTAGGACTATCACGTTAATGTCTAATATTTACTGTGTGAGTGAGCCTTTTCCTTTTTGTGACTTTTGGCACTTCCAATTCAATAGAACTTGGGCAGATCCGAAATTCTTTTACTCGTGTAGTAGCGGACCTGTTCTAACATGCTGTGAACACGAATTCGCAACGGAAACTTGTTGCGGTTCAACAACTCCTATGCCAGCTTGTCCATAACTTGATTGTGATTTACTCTCAGCAACTCTGCTGTTGACGTTTGAAGATACCTCAGTGGAGGCATCTCCCCAGACTTGTGTGGCAGAGTTGCTCCTTCAATAATGACAGGGGCAAAACATGATGCGTAATGTACAAAAGGCTTTCACTCTCATCGAACTTTTGGTTGTCATATCGCTCATCGCAATTCTCGCCGCGATTATTTTCCCCGTGTTTTCACGCGCCAGAGACAAAAGCAATCAATCTGTTTGCATCTCAAATTTGAAACAGATCGGCATCGCTTTCAGAATGTACCAGCAGGACAATGACAATCAACGTCCTCATCAAATCGACAGACTCGTCCCCGCTTACATTTCCGCGCCCGCCCTCCTGATATGTCCGTCAGACGCAACGAAGAACTATGCGAATTTATTGGGAATCACCACTGTTTCTCCCTATCTCCATCCAATTTCTTATTTAGAACTCACCGATCAACCTAAAAAATTCTGGGATTTTATCGTGGAGAGACAATCGAAGGCAGGCTATGTCTTCGATGTTCTGCATGGGGAGAAGCATCGTATTCAACGACCTGATTCTGCGCCCTATTATCACGGGCTAACTCTCCGATTGAACATGGATGGTTCTGTCGTAAGCAGGTATATTGTCTATCCAAATGACGCCTGGTTCGATGCCTGGGTGTTGGCGAATTACAATCCAGGAGAACCGCTTCCAGAAAACATATTATTGAAATAGCGGGGAAAGAGATGAATTCACCAAGATATAAGTTGATAGTTCCAATACTGGCAAGGATTTACGCTGGCGCAATTGTCGGCGGGACGTTGTTCATCGTATTACACATTTTTCTCTCAGGCATGCACCTCGTGCGAATCGGAGGTTGGCCGCAAACCGCAGAAATTGGAGCTGTCAATGGACTCATCCTTGGCATCATCTCCTGTTTCCTGAAGCGAGAGTCCGCGCTTCTTTTGTGGGCAACTCTAGTCGATCTGTTGATCTTTGGCATCCTTGCAATCGTATTCACCAATGGAAATTCACTTGCTTTAATGGAGATATTGAGCAATCTCAACTATGTTTTTCCAGCGGGAAGTTTGATCGCTTCGACAGCAACTGCAATCTTGATAGTTCCTGCATCTCGCCTCCTGCAATCGCAACTATGGCAACCTTCTCGAAAGGAAACGTAAAATGTACGACAATTATGATTCTTTCATTGAAAAAGTCAAGTTTTTACTCATTGGCTTCGTCATCTCATTCATGGCAGGCATGTTGCTTATAACGCCTATAGAGTTGATTTTGTTTGCGATCAAATTGAATCGTACAATTTCTAGAGGAGACGCTATGTTGCCACTGTTGTTTCTTATCGGATTGCCCACCGGAATAAGCGGACTTATAAGTTGGAATAAAGGACTGAAATTTATGAAAACTTGGATTCTAACCTCAATTATATTTGGACTGCCCTATGCATTCATGACCTTGTACTACACGGCGACTGAATGGAACAACCCAGCAGTTCCTGATAAATTCAATTTACTGTTGAGGATGTTAGTTGCAACCATCGTATACACGATATGTATCATAGCTCAGTCCGCTGGCGCCACCGCCATCCATCTTGCAATTCGCAAACCTATGTTGAAAATCTTCCCCACTGTCAAAAATATTGAGTAGTCGTGATCCGATAGAGTCATGACATGTGATTTTTGGCATCTTTGCAATCGTATTCACCAATGGAAGTTCGCTAGCATTGATGGAGACATTGAGCAATCTCAACTATGTTTTTCCAGCGGGAAGTTTGATCGCTTCGACAGCAACTGCAATCTTTATAATTCCCGTTTCTCGCCTGTTGCAGGTTCCGCTATGGCAACAATCACGAAAGGAAGCGCAGAATGAACTACGATCATGACGTTTTTTTGAAGAGGTCAAGTTTTTGCTCATTGTAGAGCCTATTCCCTGCTCAAATCCGCTTTAGCGATGCCCACCACTTTGCCCTGAACCTTCAAAGCGTTCAAATCCGGAACTGGAATCGGCGCATATTTCGGGTTGGAAGAGTGCAACGCGACGGACTTGCCGCTCATGGTGAACCGCTTGACGACAGCTCCCTCATTGTCCAAAATCACTGCCGCTAACTCGCCGTGAACGACTTCCGTTTGAGACTGCACGACGATCAAGTCCTCGTCTTGAATCCCGTCGCCTATCATGCTGTCTCCTTGAACCCTCAGCAGAAAGAATTGTCCGCAACCTTTTGAACCCTCTTCCGTTTCCAGCATTGCGTCGCATTCGATGCAATCCGAATCGAGCATCCCCGCCCCGGCAGCGATCTGTCCATAAATCGTGAGGCGTTGAAGTCCCCTTTCCGAACAGCGCTCTCGCTCGTAGGGGTCCAAATATCTCACAATACGCCAGACAGGCAACTTGAATACATTCGGAATCGAGTGATATTCAAGCGACTCTTCAGCGATCTCGTTGTTCTTTTTCAGTTTAATAGGCGTGTTGCAAGAGCGCTCGACTCCGATACTTCCGACATAGACTGTTCGCCCTTTCTCCCCCGAAGCTGATTCCAGTTTCCAATGTCTGAAGTATGTTGAATCCGCCGGAGCGAGTACCTTCGTCTCTTCAAAAGAGTGCAGTTTGGCGCTGAGAAGGTCAGATTGATGGATGATCTCA
>JAYVOT010000822.1:0-4106 GCA_043757795.1 Chthonomonadaceae bacterium
TCCTGCTGATTTTCGCATTATTTTCTCCTGAGCGGCTTCTTCTCGCTCAATGCGAGAACAAGCCGATTAAACGGTAAAAACTATCTATTTTCGCTTGACGGTCTCGTGTCGCCTGCTGCGATGGTGATTCCGATCACATTGTTCTTAACGAGCTGAAACGCCACTCGGTACTGGTTTCCGTATTTCATCACTAGATTGTCGCCTGAACGGGTTCCTTCGGAACTCCATCCGTACTGTTTGAGCACGCTGTTCAGATTTGAACCAAGTCCGACTCCCTTTCGGGTTCGATCCCCTTTTCGTTTCTGGTCGTGGCCGTACTCTTGGATCTGAATGACTCTGCCGTCCTTGTTGAAGAGAAAACTCTTATGAAGTCCGCTGGAAAGATCGTGGTACCACCAGGTGACCTCCCTCGATTCTTCCGAGCCGTCCTGAGCGCCGGCGTTTCCGCCGGTTCCGCCGCCTGCGCCCTGAGGACCGCCGCCGTCTCCATCACTCTGTTTGCCGCCGAATCCGGGTAGTCCCCCGCCGCCGCCGGAACTGGAAGGAGCGCCGCCTGCTCCCCCCCGTTGGGCATATTGCGCATACTGGGGAGGGATTCCTCCGCCGGCGCTAGAGGGAGGACCTCCGCCGCCCGGAAGTCGTCCGCCGCCTCCGCCGCCTCCGCCGCCCTTGCCGCCGGGGGTGGAGCCGCCCTGCGCGCTGTTCTGTTGCGCCCCTTGAGGAATGCCTTCAACGGGGAGCGAGGGCCCGCCGGCCTGAATTTCGTCCGGTTTGCCATACTTCTTCAAAACATCCTTGTAGCTGTTTGTGAGCAATTTGATGCCGAATAGTTTGTACTCTTGAGCCATGCTCGATCCGCAGACTCCAATGGTCAACAGAGCGCTCAGAGCCAGAACGGGACCAGCTCGAAATGAACGGATTTGCATCTTAGAACTCCCTCCCAGAGAGTGATTTGAGACTGAATGTAGCCGAATTTATAGAAAAGGGTCGAATTATTGTTTTATTTCGACTGAGGGCAGGGGGAATCCTGCCTGAAAGAGACAAATTTCATTCAATTGTTCTATTTTGCGCAGGGACTTGCGGTCCACGCGATCTTGAAGCGTAAAGTCTTTGAACGAGATCGTCGACTGTGACAAAGCGGTAACCCTGTTTACGAAGCTCGCGAATGATAGTGGGTAACGCTTGCAACGTGCTCACTTTCCCATTGTGCATAAGAATGATGGAACCGGGGCGCACCTGCGTCAAAACTGCGTTCGCCACCTGTTGCGCTCCCAACACTTCCGAACCGTACACGTCCACAGTCCACATGCAGGGAGTCACCCCCCAGGGTCGCAGGCTTTGCGCCACTGCGGCGTTCCAATTTCCTCCCGGCGGACGCACGTATTTGGAAGTTTTCCCCGTTGTCAGTTGCACTGCCGCTTGCGTCTGAAGTATCTCTTGAACCACTCTGCTAGCCGATATTTTTGTCAGGTTCGGGTGCGTGTAGCTGTGATTGGCGAACTCCATTCCGGCGTCGGCGATTTTCCGCGACAGCTCCGGGTATTCGGTCACGTGCCGCCCGATGACGAAAAAAGTTCCTACTGCTCCCTCTTGCTTCAGGATTTCAAGAAGCGGTTCCGTGACGCCCGGTTTAGGTCCGTCGTCGAACGTGAGAGCGACAATTTTCTGATTCGTCGGACCGCCCCAGATCGGCAAGCCCGACTTCAACTCTCCGCCGCAAGCCGCCCATTTTTGACGTGCGTCGCGGTAGTCGCCTTGTAGCGCCAGAGTTCTAATATACCAGGTTTTTGCGGCGTTCGTCTCGCCTTGCGCTCTGCATGTCTCGCCCATTTCGTAAGACAGCGGTCTTCGATCCGGCCTCAGCGCCAGGGCTGTCCAGAGCGCTGATCGAGTTTTTTCTCGTTGCGACTCTTCAGCTCCGGGCAGTTCCGGCAGAGGATTGGAGATTCTGACTTTCCGCTTCGTCCGGCTGATCTCTTTGATGCCGCTGTCGTAGAGTATCACATTCAAAACGTGCCACCCGTTCAGGACGCGGGTCGTGTCGAAGGCGTATCGAAAGGGGAAGACGTTTACCACTGACAAGGGTTGCCCATCGAGATCGTAGGAAGCGTATGCGACGCCTTCCAACTCCTGATTGGGAGACACCTCCACTCCGCCTCTTAAAACGTTTTTGTCTGTCGGGGGAGCTTTCAGGCTTCCGGCTGGAAGTCTTAACCCGCCTCCCTCGACGCCGCGTTTAGGATCGAAAGTCATCAGCGGCCCGGTCGGCTGAAGTATTTCATCACCCCGCAGATTGCTCAAAGCAGCTTCAATAAGCGGTTTCGCTTTTAGAGTCTCTCTCTTTCGAACGAGTTCCATGCCTTGAAGAGCCAGTTGCGCCGGCTTCAATTCTTCAGAAAGGTTCGCGTCCGACATTGAAATCGAGGCTCCCATGAGCCATTGAGAGTATCGCCTTGCGATAAGCAGAACCGGTTTGTCGCCGCCGCTCGCTTCAGATCGATCAAAATTTGAAATCGCCCCTGTTTTGTCCCCGACGGCGATTCTACATAAGCCTCTGCCGTAGAGGGCGAGCGCATCGGTTTTGTCCGCTTTTATAGCGCGATCAAAAGCCTCGGCGGCTTCGGACGACTCTCCCGTATTCAAAAGAAACGTCCCAAGCACGTTTTGCAAAAGCGCATCGTCCGGCGAAACGGATTGAGCCTGTCTTAATTGTTGCGCGGCTCCGGTATAATTGCCTTGCATAATCGCAACCAATGCCAGATCGGCATAGTCGCTGACTGTTTTCGGCGTCGACGGTTCGTTGGCTTTTGCGATTCCGAGAATGAAAACAAGCGATACGGAAACGACGAACATCAGGATTGCACGACGCCCGCTTGTAAATTTGACTTCCTGTCCTTCAGTAAACATTTCAACCGCCGTTTCAAGTCTATTCTTTTTGTCGGACAATAGCGAGGAAGGGTTCACTTCCTCGCGGTTTTTTCCGCTCTCACGGACGAGCGTCGCGAAGAGCGTCAATCCCGATTTTCAAGGTTCTTAATGAAGCCGACAGTTCAACTCCAAGCGGAGCAGTCTTCCCGGATTTGAGTCGTTTCCAAACGGATTGCGTTTTTTCGACCCTGACCGGCAACGCATCAATCGCTTTCCAAATAAGAGACCATAGTTTGAGGTTGCCGACGCTGGAATCGTCCCTCTTTGCGGGTCTCTGCCAACTTTTCGCTTCCTCGGAGGTATTTTTTAAAGCGAGCACGTAGCCTTCAATGCGAAGATTTTGCCCTTTCTCCGTTTCGTCCTGTCCGCGAGTTAAGAGTCGAATCATATAGGATTCGAGCGTCTCCCCCTCTTTTCGAATATTTTTCGAGTCCGACAGGGCATTTTGCGGGCGTTGCAAGATCGCCGCCAATTCGTTGATACGTCTTTGTTCGCCAATGTCGGTTTTTTGCCCCACTGCAGAACCGGATGCGAACGAAAGAAAGCAAAATACGCTTGCGCACAGATGCATATGTTGGTGAAACCTCATGATTTCATTATACCCGGTAACCCAAATCCGTGCTCGCGTTTTTTATTGGCGCTCTTTGCCATCGCAATCGGACAGGATACCGAACGACGCAATGTTAGCCGCGTGCAAAATCGATCCGATCGCGATTGAATTCGCACTATTCCATACGCGAGGTTTGCTGTGAGCGCCGAAACCAAATAACCCGGCTTGCGCCCGCTCTTCAGAAAAGGCTATAATCGATAAGAATAATTTTGGAATGTTCTGATTCTGCGGCTGATAAAAATTCATGACCCCTGCGCTGCAAAGTCGGGTAATTTTTTTAGCGACGTTCCCTCTATGGAAAGCGAGCAATTCTTTGGACGCCGCCGAGATCGCGCACCCCTACCGAATTGAACAGAAGATGACCCTCCCGGAAGCGGAGCGGTATTGTGAAAAATTGGCGAAATCCCACTATGAGAACTTCCTTGTTGCGGGAATTTTTTGTCCTAAGCCGTTGCGTCAGCACTTCTACAACGTCTACTCTTACTGTCGAATCAGCGACGACCTGAGCGATGAGATCGGAGATCCTGAAAAATCGCTCATACTTCTTCCCACCAGGCAAGAAGTATGA
>JAYVOT010000823.1:0-4104 GCA_043757795.1 Chthonomonadaceae bacterium
ACTCATGTCCGAAGGACATACGGCGCGAAGCGCCACCGAGACCGTGACTTTAGTCATGGGATTCAAAAGCGCTCTCGAAAAAATCATTTGGTCGTCAGGTACGCGTAACATCAATTACTAAACTGATTGAGCGAGTGTCTATTGATGGCAGGGCGCAACAACAAGAGACACTCGACTCATTCATCATAATTACGGAACCGAAACCCAATTCCAATTCAGAAATTGGACGGTCTGACTACTGATCCGGACTGTATCGCCGTTTTTCAAAGGAAGACTGAGGGGGCCGGTCTTGATTTTAACGCCGTCCGGGAGTCCGCCATAGGAGTAGATGCCTGCCGGAATGAAGAGCAGTTGCGGCGCGCCGAGAGCATTCGGGGTGAATGTGAAAACCGCTCTTCGCTCCTCCTCAGCGATGTCCGCTCCCGTCCTATCTTTTATTTGCGTCAGGGTGAATCGAGCATTCTGAGTATCGCTTTTCAAATCCCATTTGATAAGCGTCAGGTCTCGGGCGATCAGGTCGCTCGCCTTGCCGATATCACCGCCTGTCGCGGAGTTGTCCAGTTTTATCTGGTTCGTCGTTTTCTTCGCGCCGGTCAATCTTGAAAGGTCAATGGACAGTGTTCCTGCGACGCGAGTAGTCGCAGTTTTTTCATCAGTCCCGGCTTTGTTCTTTTCGTAGGCTCGCAACCCCACTGCAAAGGTGAAGACTGACATGCGAAGGCTAGGTCCGAAAAAGAGCGAGTTGTCCCCGCCCGGTTCTACGCCTAACAGAAACCCCAAGGCGCCGTTGCTGAACTTCGCCAACTCTTGATTTACGCCCACGATCTGCGAGACTTTGCCGTTTCCCACTATTCCGCCGCTAATGACGCTCGCATCGGAGGTGCCTCCAAGCAAGCCGTTCGTGATTATTTTACCCAGTTCCGCTCCGCCGCCCAGAAATTTCAAATCGGTCTCAAGGTCGCTAGCGCCGTGAGTGTCCGCAATTTTTGTGAGCGTTTTCACGGCAGCGGGGCTAAGGACAATGGGAATCGGGTTGTTCCCGGTTGAGAAACTTCTTTCCAGAAGTCCGACAGTTCCCGGACCGCTCACGAAGCTAATTCCGACGTTGATTCTCGCTTCCGTTTCTCCAGTGTTCGGAAAGAGGAGTGAGATTGGTTTCATTATCGCTTTAATGGCGAATCGAAAATAGGGAGTCCCGCCTTTCGCCGCAAAGCGATAAGCCTCGATTCTCCAGGAAATGTCATTGTTCTTCGGGTCTGAAATAATCGGGTTTTTGCCTCGAGGGGTCGCCCCGTTCACGTCTACGGAGTATCGAATTCCCTGGGTTTGCAAAAGCCCGTTCAAAATAAGGAAATCGCGTTGGAGGCAGAAGTAGTCCGAAGCGTTGACGGAAGCGATCTCCGAAGTGGCTGCTGCATAGCCTGCTCCTCCCGGTTTCACCCAGAAACTTTCAAAAGCGGTAGCGGCTTCGCCGGGCTGGGACGGGTCGATATTCATGAACGCTTTTGTGAGAAGGTCGCGATGGGCGGGATTGAGTTTCTTCACCCACTCTCCGGAGTTCAGATCGGAATTCGCGATGAAAAAAGTCTCCTGCGTTGCGCCGCGCTCTCGAATCGCCTCCAACAGTGCGCCATCTCTCGGCAAGAGTTGCCACTCAAGGTTTAGGGTGACTTTTTTGGAGCCGTTCACGTAGTCGATCACGCCGTTCGCGACTTCAAGCCGAATCGCGTTCAAGTCGGTGTTTTTGGTAAGCGTCGGTTTAGAATCGGCTGGTTTGGGGTCGTCGGCCCGGCCAATCACGGGTAAGCCAAGCATTAGAAAACAGAAAGCGAGATGCAAGATGCGTCGAATCATTTCATTCCTCCTTAAATGAGGTGCGCCGGGTAGACAAGGGCGTCGCAACTTCCGTCGTTCTGGTTTTGCGTCGCTATGAGCATCCCTACCAAAGCCCCTGTGGACGATAGAATTACTCTCGATCCGTGGCTTGTCCCGGATAAGCTCTGTCCAAAACCGATTAGGTATGCCAATACGCGATGACTCAGATCGGGGTAAATTCGCGAGACGATGAGTTCTTTTACTGAGCCGTGAATTCCTGTTCGCTGCGCCGTCAGGTCATCCGCAATAATCTCCAACTCCACAACATCGTGAATTCGTAGCATCGCCAGGGGCGCTTGACCGGAAGGCACTCCCGCAATGGGAACTGCAGGGTCTACGGACACTATCGGGTTGACAGCGAACATGTTTGCGGGCGGCCAATCGTAAGCCCCGACAACTCCTGCATGACCTCCGCCCGAATCAACGATTGGCGCGCCATTCAATATTCCCGCAGGGCTTGGGAAATGCAGTTGCTCGCCTCCGCCAGTATCGTGATAGATGCACACATCGAGCGGCAACAATAGCTTGCCGTTCGCTTGTCCGTACAATTCTCGCAGGGGACTTGCCGTCACCCCTCTGTCAAGTCGAAATTGCATTGAGATTCTCCTTTCATCTGACAAATCTTCACTCGTAGGTTAAACCGGTTTGAAACGAGGCGAAGTTGCAAATCTCTAAGTTTGAGCTTGCGCCTCAAATATGGGAATAGCCTTACTTCACCTATTAACTTAATGGTAAGAATGCGTGCAATCTATCATTGTTTGTAGCGGATAAGCTGGAAATTTTCAGTTTTTCTTAGCCTGAATTTGAAAAACCCGTTTTGACGTTAAGTTCAGCGTTTTGAAGCTCGTGAGAATTGGAAACCTTTCTTGAAGTCTTTCTCTACCATGCCCCGGCGCTCCACTCCGCCCCCAATTCCGGGTAGAGAGTTGGAGGTTGGAAATTGCACTCAAGTCAATTCCATCTTCTGAGTTCAGAAGATGAGAGTCTTACGTGAGTTGCGCCTCCATCGTTTGCAAGACGGCTGGCGCGAATCGTCTCCCAAACAGGTTTTTCAGAACCTGACTGTAGCCGATTGTCGAGTCGGCGGAGTCGGAATTCTTAATTCCGGAGGCGGACTTCACTCCGCCTACATACAAGAATTCGCAAACAAAAAACCCTTCTCTGAGCGATTTCTCTCTCGAAGAAGGGTAGAAGTTCATTCGCACAAAAACAACTTTTCTCCAACAACTCCCAACGACTCACAGCGTCAATCAACGGACAAATTTTCAACCAAATGGTATACTGATGTCTGCTTTTCCTTTTCGTTGCAGACCGCTACAATAGGAGAACGACTCCTGTTTTATTTTTGAATTGCAAAGAATTGTCGTTCTTGCAATCAGGGCGCAGTGTAGGCATCGGGCAGTTTGACAGCAGGCTTCAAACGCGTGTATACTTCTCTTAAATCAATCGGAAGTGAAGTAGATCGGAATAAATGGTCGCAGAGCCTATCAATCATATCAACCCGGAAAGCGGAGAGTCGCGTACCTCAGCGGAACGAGAATTAAAGCGTCTCATCTCTCAGTGGAGCGAAACGTTTGGAAGAAACAACCGGTAGCCATTCAGCGAGACTACCCCAACACCCTTTAGGACAAATTTACAACGCCATCGCCTACTATTGCGACCGTCAAGCGGAAATCGATAGTGAAATCGCCGAAGAAGAGCTACTAGCGGAAAGCTTGCGTCCTAAGCGAATTGCGCTGAAACCAAAAATTAGTCGCAGAAAAACACTGGCGAAAAATAGCGTCCTCTGAACTCGAAAACGATTTCAATGATCCTTGCATAGTGTGCGAAGCCACACGGCGCGAAGCGCGGCCGAGACCGGGAATTTATTTTCTGAATAATTAGCGGAGCTACGCCTAAGACCGACGAGATGCCACTCAACGTTGCGTATCGTCCGATGGGCAGAGCTTTATCACTTATTGCCTTCGGCGGGACGCCCTTCGGGCAGTAAATGCAACCCGCAATGTTGGGAATCTTCACATGGGCAGAGCCGCTTTGCAAATGCGCCATCGGCGAAAGTGGTTTTTGACAAGGCTTGCGCCGCATTCAAAGCTTGACGGAACTTGTTAATTTTTTGGGATCTTATTTAACTAACTGATGTTACGCAGACCTGACGACCAAATGATTTTTTCGAGAGCGCTTTTGAATCCCATGACTAAAGTCACGGTCTCGGTGGCGCTTCGCGCCGGA
>JAYVOT010000824.1:0-4096 GCA_043757795.1 Chthonomonadaceae bacterium
TTTTTTAATGATACTTGCTTGACGTCAGAACCCAATCTCATTTGTCGCTGACCGCTGGCTTAAATGGTCTATGACACTCATCAAGTCTGAACTCTTACAGGCACATGCTACAATTATGATGGCCAACAGTGTACCAAGACAACTACATTTACTGGACTCGGATGTACTGGCATTTCAACAGACACAATAAACAAAACCAAATCCTGTAAGTGAGGAAAGGAAAGTGAAATGTGGATTTTGGATTCAGATCGTACTCTACCTGTCTCAACTCATTTGAAGCTATAAATTCGCAACTTCTGGTTCTTTTCAAATTCAACTGAAATTCGGAGTCGAATTTTCGCAAGCATAATTTGACTCCGAGTTGCACCTATCTATGAGGTTCAAGAAATTCCATGAAGATGGCAAGCAAATTGGCTGACATTATCTCGTTATCACTAGCTATTATTGCAATCAGCGCTCAATACTGCGAAGCTCAGAATATGAAACCGTATTCTGAGAAAAAGACGATCCATGATATGTCCATGATATCTGCGCGACTTTCTTCCTGGAAATGCACTGGAGTAGTGTCTGAAAGTGTAACGAAACATTTCACAGACAAGTTGAAACATACTCAAGAAATAATTGATGAAGCAACTAAGAAAGCAAGTGGAGTGACGCCTGACCCAAGCAGGCAAATCGCATACAGTTACGAAACTCCTAAGGTTTTTTTTTCATGTCTTCGCAATAGCGACATTCTGTATTCGGAACAGGACGCGACGAGCAATGCCATCGCTGCGTTTCCTCCGCCATTGCCAGCTACCCTCGCTAGTATTCAGAAGTTAGGCTCGAGTAGGATAAACAAAGATGGCAAACCTTATGAATTGAATAGCGGACCAGATAGAAAAACCCTGTATGAACAAAATCACACGGAGTATGTGGACGGTTCCTCCATTAGTTTTCACCTCCTTGGCAAAAATATCACACCATTAGAAGCGATAACTCGTTACAGATACAAGTATACTGGTCAGAAAGAGGATCCGAAGTTCGGAGCTCTACTCGCTTTCACGGGAAAAAATCCGGATAACGGAGACCAAATTAATTTTTATCTTGCTCCGAAGTATGATTACCGAATCGTGTCTTGTTCTAGTGAGGGATTGGGCGGCAAAAGTAGTTGGGTGCAAGAAGTGAAGTCAATGTCACAAACCAAAGGGCATTGGTTGCCAGATGAGTGTGAGGTAAAGACTTTTTCATTCGAAAGGGGGACATTGACGCTAGATATTACTAAAACTTATAAATTTTTACACAAGTCCGTGAATGACGTTGAAGATGAACTATTTATGGTCAAGCTATCTGAAGGAGACATTCAACGCGATATGGCAACTGGCGTAGTGAATGTCATTGGAGCAAAGGGAAAGAAACTCGCCATAGACACTACCTCCACACCCGCGAAAAATATAATGGGATGGGGTTGGTTGTACATGCTATCGGTGACTACGCTTTTAATTGCAACGGTGGGAGCTTATGTCAGATGGAAACGAAATCAGCTTTCAAAACAGTAGCTCTTTTTCCTATAGTTTATTGCATTTCTCTTTTGGGATATCGTTTCATGTCTCACCGAGTAATGAATTCCGGAGGATGCGGGCCACGATCTCTCCACGCGGTGGCTGTACGCTTAGGAAATTCTCTTTCCGAGGAATCGACGCTAGATCTCTTCCCTAGGCATGGATATGAAGTCACTATAGATATGCTAGAGAGCAGAGCTCCTCAACTGAAAATGAGAGCAGTCACCAAGCAGATGACATGCGATGAACTCCTGAGGAGAAAGCCGCTTGGCATTTTGCACGTAGATAACTCGCATTTTGTGGCAGTGGTGGGTTACGATCAAGATTCTTTATTAATTGTGGATTCCCTTTTTAAAGGAGAAAATGAGCCCGTTCATTGGATGTTCAATGATTTGAAATCACGTTGGGATGGAACAATTCTGGTCGTTACACCTGAATAAGAACTCTTTTGATGAAAACCGACAATCTACCGAAATCGCTCAAGCAGCTATCTATTCGTCGCTTATCCAGAACTACGATCACGACTGGAATAGTTCTCTTTATCGTTTGTTTTGTCCGGCTTACTTTCACCCTCAACGACCGCTTCGCCTACATGACCTTCGACCTGGGCATCTTCGATCAGGCGGTCTGGCTCATTTCGCAGGGAAAACCGCCCTTCGTCACCGCGAGGGGAGTCCACATCCTCGGCGATCATTTCAGCGTCATCCTCTATCTGATTGCGCCAATCTACAGACTCTTTCCGTCGCCGAAAACGCTGTTGTTTCTGCAGACTTTCGCGATGGCTCTAGGCGCGATCCCTGCGTATGCCCTGGCGCGAAAACGACTGAACTCCGAGCCGTTGGGGTTGCTTTTCGGGGCGCTCTATCTCGTTCATCCGGCGCATCAGTGGAGCGTCACCTACGAGTTTCACCCGGACACGTTCGCGACTCCCTTGCTCGTCACCGCTTTCTACGCCCTCGAAGCGAAGCGTTGGCGGCTCTACGCTTTTGCGATTCTCCTGACGGCTCTCATCAAAGAGAGCGCTGGCATGACGATTGCTCTATTGGGAATCTGGGCGTGCTTCAAGGACAGGAAAGCCGGAATCGCGACGATCTGCTTCGGGTTGGCGATGCTTCCGGTCGCGATGTTGACTATACAACATTTCAATGGGGGAGTCAGTTCGCCCTATATTCTGCTGTTCAAACATTACGGATCAACACCCTCACAGATGGTTTATAGATTTTTAACACATCCGGCGCAATTCTTACATGATCTGTTCCCGCTGAAGAATTTCGTTTTGATTGGCTGTTTGCTTATTGTCTTTTGCTTTTTGCCGCTTTTTGCTCCCGAAATGCTCTTATTGTCGCTTCCTATGATTCTCGTCAACTTCTTAAGCAACCGAGAAGAAATGCATTCGTATGAAGGATATTATTTCGATTTTGCAACCCCATTTCTGTTGCTCGGGGCGATCAAAGGCCTGCAAAGAGTTGTAAAAGTGAACGATTTTGCTTACCGGATGTTCATTTTGAATCTGCCAATATGGGCTTGTGCAGGCGTAATGATGGGCTCATTACAGCGAAGCGGCGAAACCGTCCTCTACGCTGGACCGCCTCAAGAGGCAATACAAGAGTGCAATCTGGTCGTAAAAATGATACCGAATGAGGCTGCAGTTTCCGCGGTCATGGCGTTAGGACCACACTTAACGAATAGGGTGCAACTGTTTCAGTTTCCGAACCCTTTAATAAAAAGAGCTTACGGAGGAACAGTAAATGATTTAGCTGAGGTTATAGAAAATGATGAAACTACTCTATCTCAGGAACAAATCCACTCGATTGGCACCTGCAATGTCGCACTGGACTATATAGCGATATGTCCAACCGGGCATCTCTTTCCACTCTCCGAAAAGAACTTCACAACGGCAGTTATAACACTTTTGCAAAGTAGAAACTATGAGACGGAGTATGTTGGCAACTACTTGATATTGTTGAAGAAAGTAGAACCAGGAACTGCTACTCTCAAACAGTTTTCAGATAGAATTGGAATGGAGCTTACTTCGCAGCAACAGATTAAAACGGGATACTTGAATTGGACAAAAATTCAAGAGGCGCGACCTAAAGGAGCAATCCAATGAAAAACAAAAATAGAGCCTTTTCCCTCATCGAACTCCTGTTCGTCATCGCCATCATCAGCCTGTTGGCGGCGCTCCTTTTCCCCGTCTTCGAGAGGGCGCGGGAGCAGGGCAGAGCGGCTGTCTGCCTCTCCAACATGCGGCAGATCGGCATGAGTTTGAACCTGTATCTGCAGGACTACGACGAAACCTTCCCGATGAACCGCTTCCCGGACAAGCTGCACCCTGAAGCCAAATGCGCACTGACCGGCAACAACGGCTACCCGCTGAGCACCTCCGAGGAGAGCGGAATCAACTGGCGTCGGGTGATGCAAGGCTACATCAAGAACAAAGCGGTCACAGTCTGCCCTTCCAACCCCTACGCCATGACCCGCGTTTCGCCCGGCTATCCCTGGGGCGATCAGACAAACACCCACTACACTGAGAGAGACTGGCTCCCGCTCTCCTA
>JAYVOT010000825.1:0-4091 GCA_043757795.1 Chthonomonadaceae bacterium
GGCCCATACTCCGGGCGCAAATCGTCTTCTTGTTGGCTCACGTCAAGCTTGTTCATAAAGGCGCTTCTCAGCGCGAGTCGCCAGACGGGCGCTTAGAAGCCGCGTCGTGTTCTCGCGTTCGGTATGGGCTACCACCAACAGACGATTTTGGTGCGAGTAGCCGAAGGTGAGGAAACGGTCTTCGTCGTCGGAGTGGTCGGGGTCCGGCGACGTCAGAGCGAGCGGGTCGCCAAAAACGGTAGCGGCTTCTTGAAAGGCGATGCCGTGCTTGCGCTGATTGCTCTGCGCTTTGTTGTCGTCCCACTCGAAATTCATGTTATCAGTATAGCAAACGCCTGACGGTTTACGCAAGAGCAATCTTCCAACACGCCAAACTGCTAACATGGCCCAACGCCCCAAGCTCAGCGACCCGGCGCACGGGACCCACGATTGCAACCACGACACCCCACCGGGTTCGCTGCAGCGCATGGTTAGGCCGCGTCCTACCATAGCCACCGGGCAACGGCGTCCGCGCTATCGTCGGCCTGATGTTGAAGGCAATCGCTGCGCCTGGCGCTGCCCTGTGGACGGCGTTGAGAACGGCGTTGAGAACGGCTTCAAAGACCTCAAGACCCCCGGTCGTCAAACGAACGCCGGCACCAATGGCAACTCAGTCATACCGCTTGGAAGCCAACTGCCGCCCCACCGTTGGCCCGGCGCTTTCATCTGGGTGGACGAATAGGGCTTCGCCTTCCCACCCACGGGCGGCGAATCGATCAAGCGCGACCTCAACACCGGCATGAACCTTTTCAACGGTCATACCTGCTGGCAAAGCGGGGTCAGAGAAATCCACAGTCTCCGGCTGGTAGCCGACCAGTAAAACTCACGCCATGTCATTCTTGTTCATACGTGAATCCTTTGCTTTGTTTTTGGTTTCTAGGTTTCTGCATCACGGGCGAATTTTCAAATTCGCGCGCTGCGGCCTAATTATTAGTTTAGGTGCAAGACGCCTGTAAACCTGTTGGATTGCACCGAGTAAATGGCGGCTTGTCATCTGCAACGTCAAGTTATACTGCATTCAGCGATTACGAATCTTCCGCGTCGCCGACTGTACACGTTATTGATAGTAAAAACTAACTGTCGGCGACTATTGAAACTTAATGTCGGTATAATTAGGGAAATTTACCGCATTTTTACGGTATAATACCCCTGAAGTGATGTGTTTTACCGCAAAAGTGCGGTATAATGCGGCAGATAAGCGACTTTTACCACTATCAAAAACAACAACCTTCAAACCCTATCACTATTTTTAGTTTAGCGCTTCTGCGATGCCATATCAAGTGTTTTTTGCATGGCATACAGGGCTAGCGCATCTAAATTCAATTCAGCGAGTGCCAACAAATATCAACAGTTAAAATCATTCCTTTTCTCTATCGAAAATACCTGTTGAAATCGGTCTGTAGGCAACCATAAATTGGGGTGGGTTTATCAATTTTAATGGCTGATGAGATGCAAAAGTCAAAAAATTTAGATGCGCTAGCCCTGCGCCAGGTTCCATTTCGTTCCGCTTTTGCCTGCGCAACTTGTCGAAGCAAAACTGTCCAACAAGTACAAACTTCCAATGCCGCAGAACGCTTGAACTTTGCGGCAAGACGCAAGCAAGACTGCTATACGCAAAAACATGACGCGCGGCTTGTCCGCTACAGTGACTTGTTGGGCCGACGCGCTGCACTCCGCCCTACGCCGATTTGCGTTGTGTCTGGTGGGCATGAGCATAGATGCGAAGCGCAGCGCTCATCCGCTCCCGCGCCTGCTCCCCCTGCGCCTCGTACCACGACAAGGTCTCCGCGTCTATTTCCACAGCGACCATTCCATAAGGAGAAGGCTGTCGGAGCGTCGCCCGCTGGAAGAAGTCTTCCTCCAGCGGGGGAACATCCGAAGTGTCAATCTGTTCATCAGTGAGCGCGTCAACTCGCGCCCAGTTCGTTTTGGAAATATTGCTCATAGCGTTTTCGTTCCTGAGAAAGGGCTTTGCGTAGCGAGATAATGCGGACAGTTTCTTCATCGGGTTCCGTGTAGACTACGACAACGGCTCTGCCGTCGAGCAGGCCGAGACCAATGTAGCGGTTTTCGCCATAGTCCTCCCGCTCATCAAGGGCAACGAGCATGGACAGGTCGAAAACCCGGTACGCATCGGCAAAGTCAAACCCGTGTTTTATAAGGTTGGCGGTGTTTTTGTTCTCGTCCCATGCAAACTCCATACCCGGTAGTATACCCTCTCCTGCGTCCCGAAGAAAACTTCGCGCTATGTAGTCTAGGGCTAGTGCATCTTAATTCTATTCAGCAAATGCCAACAAATGTCAACAGTTAAAACTCATTCCTTATCTCTATCGAAAATGCCCGTTGAAATTGGTCTGTAGGCAACCATAAATTGGGGTATGTCTATCAATTTTATTCGCTGATGAGATGCAAAGGTCGAAAAATTTGGATGCGCTAGCCCTGCTGCACTCTGTTTCAATCATTCTCTTATTTTGATTTATGGCTCTATCCTGACACCCGGAAACGAACTATCACCTCCGCACTCAAAACGACAGGAGGCGCTGAGCGGAATCAACCTGTATTACTACGTCGACAACAACCCGATGAACGGCGTGGATACGAGCAAGCTGAAAATCTCCGCCCCCTGCGCCGACAATACGCGGGCGGACGCTTTCCCTGATAGAATCAGCGCCTGCAAGGATCGGGATCAGCTTTCGAAGGGAACTGTGGTCGATCTCGATTTTGGATTTCGTACCTATTTGCATCCGTTTTTTTCGCGTGTTTCGCGTATTTCGCGGTTCTGATATCCCCGTATTTCTCTGTTGTCAGGTCCTTAGTTTTCGCTTAAGTTCGTCCAGCTTCATCAGAGCTTCCACAGGCGTGAGCGAAGTGATGTCGAGCGCTTCCAACGCCTCTATTACCGGGTGCTTCTCCGCCTCGAAAAGCGTCAGTTGGAGCTTCTGTTTTTTTGGGATGGGAGCGTCCGAGCCGGCGTTGCCCAAATCTCTTGTCGCACCGGCGCCGCTGCGTTCCAGGCTTTTCAAAATCTCACGCGCCCGCTCGACCACCTCCGGGGGAACGCCCGCCATTCGCGCCACTTGAATTCCGTAGCTTTTGTCCGTTCCACCCGGCACGAGTTTTCGGAGCCAGATGATCTGGTCCCCCTGCTCTTTCACTGCCACCCGGAAGTTTCGCAACGTCGGACAAGTCTTCGCAAGTTCGTTCAAGTAGTGGTAGTGCGTGGCGAAGAGGGTTTTGCAACCGACCTGAATCAGATGCTCCGCGACGGCCCACGCGATTGAAAGACCGTCGTAGGTCGAGGTCCCCCGTCCGATTTCATCCAACACGACGAGGCTTCTCGGCGTCGCGTTGTTGAGGATATTCGCCGTTTCGTTCATCTCCACCATGAAAGTGGACTGCCCGCTCGCAAGTTCGTCGTGCGCCCCCACCCGCGTAAAAATCCGATCCACTATCCCGATCACGGCGCTTTCCGCCGGAACGAAGCTGCCGATCTGCGCCATTAGCACGATCAAGGCGACCTGCCGGAGATAGGAGGATTTTCCTGCCATGTTCGGGCCAGTAATGATGTACATCCGACTCTCCGGATCGAGCAGGCAGTCGTTGGGAATGTAGTCCCCTTGCCTGCCGATGTGCTCGATGACCGGATGTCTGCCGCCGGAAATCCGAAGCGTGTCGCCGTCGTTCATCGTTGGACGAACGTAATGATTTCTGCTTGCAGTCTCTGCGAAACCGGTCAAAACGTCGAGTTCCGCCACTAATTTCGCCACCGCCAACACCTCCTCCGCGGCCTCCGCAACTCGCTCCCGCACTCCGGCGAACAGCTCATATTCCAGCTCAACCGCTTTTTCGTCCGCCCCAAGCACGCGCGCCTCGTACTCTTTTAAGTCAGGCGTGATGTAGCGTTCGCTTGTGGTGGTAGTCTGTTTGCGGATATAGTCGGCAGGGACTTTGCTGAGGTTGGCTTTCGTCACTTCAAGGTAGTAGCCGAAGACAGAGGTGAAGCCGACTTTCAGCGAGTTGATCCCGGTTCGAGCGCGTTCGGAGGTTTCCAG
>JAYVOT010000826.1:0-4091 GCA_043757795.1 Chthonomonadaceae bacterium
AAAAAATTGTCGTTTTGATATTATAAATACTTTATCGGACGTATTGTATTTGATTTTTTTCCAGAAGTGGAAAACCACAGGTAAAATCTCGTTTCCAGCGCCTGTATATCCAACCCACTGCACTTCACGGAGTTTGAGAGGCAAGAGCGATGAGATCGCCTGCAGCAGCCATCAAGAGTTCTCTCACAACGTCAATATTGTCTTGCATTTTTCGTACTACTTGATTGTGGTCAATAGGGGACTCAGTTAGTCCTGCGCCGAAATTCGTTACGATCGCTAAGGCGGCATATTCCAACCCTGCTTCGCGAGCGAAAATAGCTTCCGGCAGTCCCGTCATGCCCACTACGTCTGCGCCCCATTGCCCAAATAGACGGACTTCGGCAGGGGACTCAAATCTAGGACCATCGCAACACAGGTAGACGGCTCTTTCGACGATAGGAATCCCCAATCTTTCAGCTGCGCCTACTACCATGTTGCGAAGAAGAGGGGAGTAGGGGAGAGTAAAGTCCGTGTGACTCCATTTTTCTCCATTTGAAGCATATGAAAGGGGTCGTTGCCTTGTAAAATCTATAAAATCGTCCAGAAGCGCGAGCGAACCGGGAGGAAGACCAAGTCGAAGCGAACCTACTGCATTGGTTCCTAAAACATATTTGACATCCAGTTCCGCTAGCGCAGCAATATTCGCGCGATAGTTTATTTCGTGTGGAGCCAAGCCATGCTCTGCGCCGTGTCTGGATAGAAAGTAGAGTTTGTAAGGTTCAACGTAGTTGTCTGAAACGCTGAGAACTGAAGCTTTCCCGAAGCGAGTATCAATCTCCAACGCCTCCGCAAAAATATCCGAAGGCAATTTCTCAAATCCAGTCCCGCCGATGATAGCGATATTTCCGCCTATTGGTCTGATCATCTAGATGCGACTCCTCTTGACACTTTGTTGCAATATGAGATATTCTAAGTTATTCGTGCCAATCATATTTTTCGTTTCGCCCCGTTCGTCAGTCGTATTTTACCTGCCATTGATCCACATTGACAATCAACAACTCAAAACAAGCTTTTTCAGATGTGTTCGTCGCTCTAAATAAGCTCTTTAGAAGCAATTTTGGAAGCTTTTTGTTCCTTGCTTTGTTCGTTTTCACCCTTCTGCCACCGCTTTTTTTCGGGAAAACCCTTTATTGGGGGGACATTTCACTCTATTTCACTCCTATGCAAGGGTTCGCTCAGCAAAGTTTGAAACATGGCGCGCTGCCGCTCTGGAATCCCTACATACTATCCGGACAACCTTTTTTAGGCAATCCGCAAATGAGCCTTTTCTATCCAACCTCCGCTCTTTTATTTTTCTTTCCGGGCTGGATCGCACTAAATATTACAGTAATTTTGCACGCATATCTCTGCGGGTTGTTCAGTTATCTCTATTTGATACGACATACTTCCGGAAGGTTGCCGGCTCTTGCAGGCGCATGCATCTATATGGGAAGCGGTTGTTTGCTTGGAAGACTCCAATTTCCTCCTGTCATTCAAACCGCCGCCTACTTCCCGCTTCTCATTTTGCTTGTTGAGAGATTGGTTGAAGTTCCAACGCCTGGAAACCGTCACAAATGTTTTCTAGGAATATCCTTTACTTCAGCTCTCACGATTCTAGCGGCTCATACTCAGACAGCTTACTTCATGTTTTTGTGTACCGCTCTCTATTTTTTCACATTAATCCTAGTTAAGGCTTGCGATAGCAATAATAAAGGCGGTTCAAACCGTCTCGATTTTTTGAGAATGGCACTCAAAAAACGATTCAAACCGCTTAAGGAGGGGTTGGAGGCCACACAAGCTCTAATCAATCTAAAAATTTTCGTGTGCGCATTAATTGTAGGCGTTTTGATTTCGAGCGCCTACCTCTTACCGACATTACAACTTCTTGGCAGCAGTCCGAGAACGCACTTATCGCTGATTCAGGCTAATCGATTCTACATGGATTTCCCTCATCTGTTGGGGTTGATTTTCCCGCACTTTGCAGGACACCCCGCCACTGGGGACTATTATGCTCGGGGGAACGCCTGGGAGCCTGCTGTCTTCGTCGGATGGGTCCCGATCATTTTGATCTGGTTTGCATTCCGAAAAAACAGCAAGAGCGCGACGTTTGGGTTTTGGGGAAGTATCGGCATTGTCGGGATCTGGTTGGCGCTTGGAATTAATGCAGGGCTGTTCTCGGTCGCTTTTTTTACGCTTCCCGGCTTGGCAAGTTTTCACGACCCCGCGAGATTTTTGTTGTGGACAGCCTTCGCTCTCTCCGTTCTAACTGCATTCGGCTTTGATGCACTTATGCGATTGCAACTAAAAAATCGTTCTGCGAAGTCCTGTGCGCTGATGATTTCCATCTTAATTCCGCTCATTTGGTACGGGCGCGAATGGAATCCTACGACTTCTCCTGAAAATCTGACATCGAAATCAGTTCAATTGGATTCGATCAGAAAGACGAAAGGCGCCGGGCGAACTACCATGATTGGAGCGTCCCTTTTCTGGAAAAGATTCGTTGATGACGGATATGACGATTTTTCCGTTGAAGAAGGGGAAAGACGAATCCAGGAAATGAGAAATTCACTTCTCTCAAATCAAGACATGGAAGCTAAGCTAGAATCCGCTTCCGGATACGAGCCTGTTCCCATACTCGGTATGGCGGAATTGGACGGACTTTCGCGTATCGCTCAGAAAAGAGGCGAGGCGAACTACAGCCGAATTTTGAGCCTGATCGATGTCTCGCTAGTTTTGCAGCCCAGACAATTTAAGGCGATGGACTTTGGAATTTCATCGAATGTCGTAGGCGAGACCGAGAGTCCAAATCGTGAATCAAGGTTGCTTCTCTGGAAAAATCGTGATCGTATAGGGAGGTACTGGACTGTACGGAAAACTAGAAACGTTGAAGGGAAGATGCGAATTGCCGCGGTTCTTGCCTCTCCGGGTTTCGAACCTCTAAAACTTGCGGTCATTTCAGTCGGGGAAACTGATGTGCAAGCCGGCATGGAGTGGGGGAGCGGTATTGGTAGCGAAGAACCCGTTCGACCCGTCATCTGGAGAAAAGTTTCCGACACAAAAGTGGAAATGATCGTCGATTCGGGCAAGACGCCCTCTTTTCTAGTCTGCTCAGTTGCAGCAACTCCTGGGTGGAAAGCCTTCGTAGACAAAATACCAACCCCTGTCATCAGAACGAATGGAGCTTTGATGGGAGCCTTCATCCCGGCAGGGTTGCATAAAATTGACTTAGTCTATTCTCCCGACAGTTTTAGATTCGGATTATATCTCTCATTAAGCACATCGCTAGCGATAATATTTTACATCCTCATTCGATACTTTCGGCAAAAAGCCGAATTGAAATTCCGTGCGTTGGAAACATAAGAGGAGATTCACAGGAGTGCGTAGAATTTTATTGGATAATGCCTTCTGAAACAAGACAGAATCGAATCATTGAAATTTTCCTGACTCAACCTTCTTTGACTGAATCCAATATCAGAAAAGGTTTGAGGGCATTTTGCATTATCGCTTTCCTCTTGATGATCGTACTTCGAGTCATTCACCTGGATTCAGACGCCTATCCGCGCCTTTCGTGGAGCTCCGCTCTGGTGACGGACGAAGGATTTTACATCCACAACGCTCGAAACCTCATTCTGTTCGGGAAAGAGAGAACGGATGATTTCAATAACGTTTTGATTATGCCTGTTCTGCACTGGGTGCAAGTCTGCGTGTTTCGTATTTTCGGAGTGGGCGCAGTGCAAGCCCGCTCAATTTCCGTTGTTCTTTCTCTCTTGACTCTACCGCTTTTCTTCGATTTAATGCAGAGAGCTTTTCGGTGGAGGGTTGCATTCGCTTCAACTGTTTTTTTAGGCTTAGATCACATCTATGCGCTCTACAATCGCATGGCTCTTTTGGACACTCCCGCTTGCGCTTTCTTGATCTGTTCCGTTTATGCTCTGATAAGAGGCGTAGAAGAAATTCAGGCTCAACGTTTGGAAAAGAGGGACGATGACGCGTCTCAAGTAGGCGTCGAAGCCGTAACCCAATCGAAATCGAAAACGTCGAGCTTTAAATTCAAATGGTTGCTTTTAAGCGGA
>JAYVOT010000827.1:0-4090 GCA_043757795.1 Chthonomonadaceae bacterium
CATCGCATTCGGCTTTCTTGGCGGCAGTTGAATCGTTGCCAGTCGCGAAGCGATGTATCTTCTCGCCGCAGGACAACTCGGCGCGACGATTCCGCAGGCGAAAGAACTCGTCAATAGCCTGATGCCGGAAAAGACTTCGGTTCAGCTTATTCGGATCGACGATTTTCTCTTCGTAGGAATGCCCTGCGAGCCGACTGCGGAAGTGGGGGTGAAAATCCGGGAGATCGTTGGAAATGCAGGCTACAAGCGCGTAGGAATTATCGCCCTCGCGAACGATTGGCTTGCCTATTGCCTCATGCCGGAACAGTACAAAAAAGGGAACTACGAGGCGATGATGTCCTTTTACGGAGATCAGTTCGCTCCGGTTTTGTTGAGCGGACTCGAAGCGGCGATGAAGGAGAAGTAGAAAAAGGAGAATTCGCCGCCTCGTAATCCCAACGATTATCGGCAGCCTCTTCCACCTACTTGTTCGCCTTCTTTACCGCCTCAAGCACGTCGTTAGCGGCCGCGCGAACAGCATAGTTCTCATCGACATACGAAAAAACGATCTTTCCGAATTTGTCGATCACAAAGGTTCCGGGCTTCACTGCAGAGCCGTCCGGGTAGTGTCCCATGTACTTGTCAGCCGCTTTCATGTCTTTGTCGGAGAGGAAAACGAACGAGTCTCCGAGATGTTCGGAATCTTTCATCTTTTTCAGTGCGCCTGCCTCCTCATTTGAGATGGCGTACACGATGGCGTTTTCTTTTTTTAGATCGGCTTCGAGTTTCCCCAACTGACCCAGTTGAGAGTGACAGAAGGGTCACCAGTTGCCGCGATAGAAAATCAAGACAACCGGGCTTTTGCCGATCATTTTGCTCAAGTCAATCGTTGCGCCGCCGATTCCTGGCAGAGAAAACGGCGCAGCCGTTTTGCCGACCCAGTCTTTGGCGGAAGCGGTCGCGACTGTCTTCTGCTCATTTTGCTTGCAGGAGACCACGCCAACTACTGTCAAAACGCACAAAGCCAAACCGCCCGCGAGCGCTCCCAATTTTAGTCTATTCGCTTTTTCCATTGTCAACCACACCTCTTTGAATTCTTAAAAAACGATTTCATTCGTAAAACGAATGAGTCAATAGTCATCAATGTTTTTAACGACGTTAAAGTTCCAGTTAACCCGTTTTCGTCTCAATTGAGGCTTTGCCGGTTCGCTCCAGCTTCCCCCACCCGACGGCGCCCCCGCGTATTGCTGAGACAATGGATTTCAAAATCACGTAGTACATGAGTTGCCGATAGACGAATCGTTGGATGATGAGCCATGGCAATAGGCGCATATCGCCTTTGTCCATTTTCAGGGCGAGGAAGGCGGCAGCAAGCTCGATGAGCGACATTCCCAGAAAGAACTTGCCCAACAACAAGAAGTTTCCGGTAAAAATCGAGGCGAGCATAGCGATGTCCATGAATGGCGAAATGGCTGGAAACAGGATTTGATACAGCCAGAGGCTAGGAAGCGCGATCCAACCGAAAGCCCCGTGATGCCCAAGCGCCTTGCGGTGTTTGAAGAGGCACTGCAATGTTCCGAAAGCCCAACGGTAACGCTGTTTCGCCAGACTGCTCAAAGTTTCCGGCGCTTCCGTATACGCCATCGCAGAGTTGTCGTTCACGATGCGCCATCCTGTACGGCGCAGCTTCCACGTGAGATCCGTATCCTCTGCAAGCGTGTCATGCGTGTATCCGCCGACCGATAGAACCGCCTCGCGCCGCAAAGCCCCGACTGCGCCGGGAACCACTGTGATGCAGTTCAAAAGGTCATACCCCCGTCGATCAAAATTCTGACTCGTAGTGTATTCCAGAGATTGCCAACGAGTCCAGATGTTGTTCGCATTGCCGACGCGCACATTCCCGCTCACCGCCCCGATTTCAGGATCTTCAAAATGACGCACTAATTTCGTGATCGTGTCTGAAGCGAAAAGCGTGTCCGCATCCAGGGAGACAAGAATATCGCCTGTTGCGGATTGGATTCCCCGGTTGAGCGCAGTAGATTTTCCCCCGTTCTCTTTGCGAATGAGCTTGACTCGCGAGTCAGAGCCGAAAGCGGTTTTAATGACTTCGGAAGTCTTGTCCTTGCTCCCGTCGTCAACGACTATTATCTCAAGCTGTCGATATTCGCCGTCAAGCAAAGACTGCACTGTTTTGGCGATCACTTTTTCTTCGTTGTAAGCGGCGATTATCACTGAAACGCTGGGAGTGAACCCGACCGGAAAGACCCGCTTTTTCTCTTTATTCCATTGGATGAGGGCGAGGGCGACGAAGATCGCGACTCTGGAAACCCCTAGAAAAATTGAAAGAGTGAAGAGTGTCGTCAAGACTAGCCAGAAGTAGTAGCTCACCTCGAAAACGTATTTGTCCGCCCCGACGAGGAGACTAGCGTTCCCGGTTACTTTCGGCATCACCTTGTCTTTTGAGACGCCCCAGAGGCCTGCGACTGAAACGAATTTATAACCTTCCTTTTGCAACTCTTCGATGATACGCGGGAGGGCTGCCACCGTTCTGCTTCGATCCCCTCCGGAGTCGTGCAAAAGCACGATGCTGCCCTCATCTTTATCCCGAATAGTCTCACGATAGATGTCTTCGGCAGTACGCGGCACATTTGGGTCGACAACTTCCGTTCCAGGTTTGAAATTGTGATCGCGCCAATCTTGAGGATCGTTTTTCTCTCCTACTGTCACATAACCCAATTCTCCCGCTATCTCCATCGGGATGACTTGCCGACTGTACCGAGGCTCGACATCGCCGCCGTAAGGAGGGCGAAACAGAATGGTTGAATGGCCCGTTATAGACTGAATAATTCGTTGCGTCGAGGTCAATTGAAGTCTTTGAACCTCAGGGAGCAACTTGTAGAGATCCGGGTGACTCCACGAGTGATTCCCAATCTCATGCCCCTCTGCATAGATTCTACCGAGGAGAGGTTGATTCAACTGAACGTTTTGTCCTACGACGAAAAAGACGGCGGGAACCTTATACTGTTTCAGGATATCCAAAATTTTCGGGGTCCAGACTGGGTCCGGTCCATCATCGAAACTCAAGACGATCTGCTTGTTCTTGTTTTGATCGCCTCCTGCGTATCGCCGAATGACATACGGCGAAGGGAGGAGAGGCTTGCCTTTCTCATCTTTCAGATAGCTTTCCGAAATAATGAGTCCGGATTTAGAACTGCGAATAACTTTCCGTTTTCCATCGCCCGGCGGGGTGAGAGGTTGCAACAACTCTCCTATGCCCTCGAAACTGACCTCGTCCTGACCGCCGTACTTGATATTCTCCAACGCTCCGGCATCCACGATGTCAGCCCAATTCGTACTCCATTTACTCTTCTGGAAAAATGACCAGAGACTTGGGTCTTCCGAACCGACGAACCAGAGCGCAGCCCCCCGTATGCCTTCGCTCTTTGCAATCTGCAATTGATTGAAGACGCTGACAGCATCCTGCATCCAGACTGTATGCTTCTCCTCTCGCTCAACGCCGTTTTTGTCGGCAACAGTATCTGAATATTCGAAATAGGGATTCAAACTGACTTTGTCCAGCTTGATTTCCGCGTCAGGTTGACTCTCTTTGCAAGCGACGATGGCGCTTTGAAACGTGAGGTCCGTAGCTCCGGATTTGCCTTCCGTCCAGTCATAGGCCTGATTGCCGACCCCCATCACAATTTTGTTTGCCGGCACGGTTTCCAACAAGGTTTTGAGATTTGAGCGAGTCCAGTCCGCTCCCGCCACAGGTCCGGCTTCGCTGCCGGGGTCATGCTGGTCGTAGAACATAGGAATGATCCAGTCGTTGTAAAGGGCTAGCCTTTCGTAGTCGTAGTTCTCAGTGTCAAGCTCCACATCTTGCGTTACAATGAGATTTTTTTCGTGGAACGCCTTATACAACTCCTTCATAAACTCGACAAGATTCTCTTTGTCCTGAGATTGAACCTGCTCAAAATCGATGTTGACTCCCTGTAAATTCTCCTTAGTCACCCAATTGCGAAGTTGAATGATGAAGGCGGCTCGCGATGAAGGGTTTGAGATAAGCTCATGGGCTGCAACGGGGTCCCATGCTCCATTTCCCTCTTCCCCG
>JAYVOT010000828.1:0-4089 GCA_043757795.1 Chthonomonadaceae bacterium
GCAGCGCGATGGGAGACAGGAGCGGAGGAGTTTCTGAATTCGGAACGCTTTTGAGGCGACCGGAAGAGAAGCGGGAAGTTGCGGAAGCTCTTCTGGACGCCCTCGTTGCGCTGACTCTTGCGAACGGCAACACCAGATTCAACGTCGACATCTCCCTTGATGAAGAGATTTTTGCAAGTCTGGAAACGACGTTTACAACTCGAAAATGGACTCCTGTGAGACATGGAATGATTCGATTATTGCATCGAGACAACCTGATCAAAAGTCTCTTAATGGAGTTGACGGATCGTTGGAGCAGCGCGGGGAGACCCGCCGGCGTTCTCGATTTTCAGACTCCCTATGGTTGCTTTCGAGTGGATGCGAATGGGACTTCGCTAAAGTCTGAACCGGTAGAAGACTGTGTCGACGCGCTCTCGCAATCGACTTTTTGCGCTCTGTTGTTCGGCTCCCTTTCTCCCAAAGAAGCGACATCCGATGCAACGCGACATGATTTGATATCCGCTCTTTTCCCAAAGCAACCGGCGATATTTTATTCTGCGGACGGATTTTAACTCTGCGAATTTACAAGGAACTGCTCTATGTCCCAGATGCTGGATGAAATATATGAACAGCCTGAAGCGATCGCAAGAGTTGCTGACCTCGAACTCGGCGCTGTGCGAGCGCTTGCCGCAGACCTGCAAAAAAGGGGGATCAGACATGTCTTCATCGCCGCTCGCGGCACCTCAGACAACGCTGCTACCTATGCGAAATATTTATTTGAAATCGTAGCGGGAGTTCCGACAACGCAAGCGGCTCCCTCCGTTTTCACTCTCTATCTAGCAAAAGTCGACCTCCGAGGCAGCCTGGTCATCGGGATATCGCAATCCGGGCAAGCGACGGATGTCGTGCAAACTGTCGCCAATGCCAGGGAATCCGGAGCTTTGACCGCATGCATTACCAATGTCGCGGATTCCCCGCTCACGAAAGTCAGCGATTACGCATTCCTGTGTCAGGCAGGCGAGGAGAAAGCGGTCGCCGCAACTAAAAGCTATACCACTACTCTGGCGCTCATCGCTCTGATTGCAGGGGCGTGGGCGGAAACGGAGAGTCTGATTGAAGGCGTCAAGCGAATGCCGGAGAAGTTAGTTCAAACGCTCTCGCTTAATTCAGAAATTGAAACGCTCGTTGAGAGGTATCGTTACATGGAAGATTGCGCCGTGTTGGCGCGAGGTCTCAATCAAGCGACGGCGCTGGAAGCGGCTCTGAAGATCACTGAAACGAGTTATCTTGTCGCAAAGCCGTATTCCGGCGCAGAGTTTCAGCACGGCCCGATAGCGATGGTTTCCGAAGGATTTCCCTGCCTGATGTTCGCCCCGGATGGTTTCGCTTACGCCTCATTGCAAGAGCTTGCGCCTAAATTGCGTGATCGCGGAGCTGAGTTGCTTGTAGTCGCACGCAACCCCGAAATACTTAAGATGGGAGTGAGAAGCCTGACAATTCCTGTCCTCGTTGAAGAGACGCTCAGTCCGATACTCTACATACTCCCTGCCCAAATGTTCGCCTACCATCTCGCAAAAGTGAAAGGGAAAGACCCTGACAAACCTCGCGGATTGTCGAAAGTGACTCTTACTAGATGATACGAAGCGTCGTCGCTACCGTTGAATCCCTCACTGTTTTAAGCCCCGGAGCGCAAGAGGCGCGGGTGTCGGTTTGCGATCCTGCGACTGGATTCACCACGAGCCGCAAAGCAATCAACCTTGTTGAACTGACTGGAGAAATTTCCATCGGCGAGCGAGTGCTTATCAATACTGTTGCAGTTGAATTGGGGCTTGGAACGGGAGGCGTGGATTTCGTGATCGCTCGATTGGATCGTGAGAGAGTCGAAACGACGCCTCAGGGACATGTCCTGAAGTTGCGATACACTCCTCTTCAAGTTCCGATCCTTGCCGCCGAAGCGCAAGAGAGCGTGAACCACAGCTTGATGCAACAGTTTGATACACTGAATGAAACTCCTGTAGTTTGTGCGGAGTTGCACTCCCAACTTCCTGCGATATGCGCCGGCGCGGCATGGCATTTGGAAGTGTCGGACTTTCCGCGAACTCCTCGTATTGTCTATGTGATGACTCCCGGCGCATCTCTTCCCATCGCTTTTAGCCGCCTCGTTCCCGCCTTGAAAGAGAAAGGCTGGTTGACGGCGACTGTCACATCCGGTCAGGCGTTCGGAGGGGATTTTGAGGCTGTGAACCTCTATTCCGCTCTGGGAATCGCTAAAGAGGTCGCAAAGGCGGACATTATTGTCACCGCGCAGGGACCAGGGAACGTTGGGACGGAAACTCCATTCGGCTTTTCCGGAATTGAGCAGGGAGAAGCGCTGAATGCAGTCGGGGCGCTTGGCGGCACGGCGATCATGGCGCCGCGAATCAGCTTTGCCGACCCTCGCAGTCGGCATCAAGGAGTCAGTCATCACACGCTCACAATATTAAAACGAGTTGTGCATATTCATGCCTGGGTCGCTCTCCCGCGTTTCAGGCGGGAGATCGAAAATGAGACAGTCCGAAATAGTTTTGAGGACGCGCATCTTGAAGAACGCTACGATTTCCCGTTCATCGAAGCGAACTCAGGATACGAAGCGCTGGAAAATTCCGGGTTGAACGTCACGACTATGGGCAGATCGCTCTCTCAGGACAGCGCTTTTTTTCTCACTGCAGTCGCGGCCGGCATACTCGCAGGTCAGTGCGCCGACGACCGGAGATGAGAATGTTCTTAATTGCGCATGTTGGGAAATAAGGTAAAATAAGTTCATGATGGAGACAGGCGAAAAAGAGACAATTGATCATGATGCGCTTTTCAAGCGACTGCTTAAGACTTTCTTCACAGATTTTTTGCAACTCTTCGTACCGTCCCTTGTCGCGCATATCGCTCCTGAGAGCGTCACCTTTCTTGACAAAGAGCTTTTTGCCGATATGCTCGGGAAAGAGCGCAGAGAAGCGGATATTGTAGCTCGTGCAAGGTTTCATGACAGCGATATCTATTTTCTTCTACTCTGCGAACCGATGTCTTACGCTCAATCAAATTTTCCGGCTCGCCTGTTGCTCTATCTCGCTCTGTTGTACAAGGAGTATGGGCTAATTGTCTATCCTATTGTCGTCTACTCCTATGACGAGCCCTTGCGTCAAGAGCCGAACAATCTAAGTTTCGTTTTCCCCAACAAAACAGTACTGACTTTCGACTATGATGTCGTTCAACTGAACCGATTGCATTGGGAAGATTTCATGGATTCGCCTAGCCCGATCGCAAGTGCATTGATGTGCAAAATGAAATTCGACGCCAAAGACAAAGTCAAAGTCAAGGCGGCTTGCATGAAGTCGATGCTTTCGTTGAATCTGAACTTTGAAGAGATGAGTTTGATCGCAGGTTTTGTGAATTCGTATATTAAGCTCACACCTGATGAATCACTCGAATTCGTCAGAGAGACAGCTGAATTAACGCCGTCGCTGAGGGAGAAAAAAATGTTATTGACAAACTATTGGCAAGAAAAAGGGCTTGAAGAGGGACTAGAAAAAGGACTTGAAGAAGGAATTCAAATTGGAGCGTCTACGACTCTGCAAAAACTCACGCTGCGCCATGCCATCCGTTCCGTTGGAAGCATTTCCGAAGAGTTGGAGGGGCAGATACGTCGCTTATCTTTAATCGACCTCGAAAACTTGGATGAGGCTCTATACGACTTTACCCAAATTGGCGAGATCGAAAATTGGTTGAATGAGCTAGTTGTCAAAGCGCGGGAATGACCTACGAGCAAGGCTGTCAGAAATGCTCCGTTCGCAAAAGTTTCATCAATCGCGTCATGAAACGCAGGTTGTGGATTGTCGCTAAGCGATGGTAGAGCATATCGTTGCATTTGTGGAGATGACGAAGATACCCGATCGAGTACCGAACGCAGGCAAGACAATCGCAACCGGGAGAAATCGGAGCATTCGTTTTGAAATGTTTTTCATCGGTGATGTAGAGGTACCGAAACCATTTATCAGAGTTAAGAAACCCCGGATTTTCAGGGTTGTCTCTAAACGCATAGAGCCTTCCATTTCTTGCGTCGCGAGTCGGCAGAGCTGA
>JAYVOT010000829.1:0-4088 GCA_043757795.1 Chthonomonadaceae bacterium
CGTTCTCGTAGACGGAGTTTCAGGAATCCCTTCCACAGGAACGAACTCAGGCGCAGGAGAGGTTACTCTCGATATCGAGCTTCAGATAGCAATGGCTCCCGGCGCGACAAAGGTCATAATCTATGAAGGACCTAACAGCAACGCGGGAGTTTTGGACACATACAATCGAATCGCGACGGACAACCTGGCAAAGCAGATCAGCACTTCATGGGGACTTGCGGAAGCTTCCAACTCTTCAAGCGCCCTCAACAGTGAAAATACGATCTTTCAGCAGATGGCGGCGCAGGGACAGACGATCTATGCGGCGTCCGGCGATTCCGGAGCTTATGACAACGGCTCGACGCTCGGAGTGGACGACCCCGCCTCCCAACCCTTCATGATGGGAGTAGGCGGGACAAGGCTGACGACAAACGGCGCGGGAGGGGCATACGTCTCCGAGAAAACCTGGAATGGCGGCTCCATCGCAGCGGGCGGCGGCGGCGGCGGAATCAGCGCTTTCTGGGCGATTCCGACTTATCAAACAGGGATAGTTTCAACTGCGTCCAAAGGCTCTACGACCAAACGAAACGTGCCGGACGTCTCCTTGAACTCCGACCCGGGCACGGGATATTCCATCTACTACGGCGGACATTGGGTCGTTTACGGCGGCACAAGTTGCGCGGCTCCGCTCTGGGCGGGCTTCACGGCTCTTGTGAATCAACAAAGAGTTGCGAACGCGAAGCCCGTTCTGGGCGATCCTCACGCAGCCCTTAAGTTGATCGGAACGGGAACTTCCTACGGAACCTCCTTTCACGATATCGCTGACGGCAGCACGAACCTCTTCTACCCGGCAGTCGCCTCTTTTGACGACGCTACCGGATGGGGAACGATCAACGGGTTGGGCCTCATCACCGAGTTGTCCGGCGTAACAACCGGAGGAGGAGGAGGAGGACCGACGCAACTGCTCGTCAATCCTGGATTTGAAAACGGCTCAAGCGCCGCCCCGTGGGTTTTGTCAGCGGGAGTCATCAATAACTCTTCCAGTCAACCTGCGCACGGAGGAGCCTGGGACGCCTGGTTGAACGGCTACGGCGCTACTCACACCGACTCCGCTTATCAGCAAGTCTCCATCGCTTCAACTGTCACTTCGGCCGCTTTAACCTTCTGGTTGCACATCGACTCGGCGGAGACTTCCACAACCGCTCAGAACGACACTCTGAAGGTGCAGATTCGAAATTCGGCAGGAACCGTTCTAGCGACGCTCGCAACCTATTCCAATCTGAACAAGGCGGCGGGCTACTCGCAAAAGTCGTTCAATCTACTGGCTTACAAAGGTCAGACCATTCAAATCTACCTCGTCGGCACAGAGAACAGCACGAAAGCAACCTCATTCGTCGTGGACGATTTCGCCCTCAATGTGCAGTGAAAGCCTGTCCATTCCTCTCAATGAATAGACGTCTTCTCACTGTGGCCTCTCCCTTGAAAGGGAGAGGCTTTTTTACAAACATAGCGGAATACGTTCCGTGTTAAGCGAACTCTCAAGAACTCTCAAAACGCTTGTCGGAAGTCTCCTGTCGTTTGATCCCGACAGACGTGAAAAGACCCCTGAAACAACCGGGTTTCAGGGGCAATGCGCACATAGAAGTCGCCTATTTTGTAAGTCGGCGTCTGCGCTTAATTAGGAAGCCTGCGCCTGTGACGAGAGATCCTGCGAACAACGCAACAGTCCCTGGTTCGGGAATGGCGTTGGATCTTGAGCCGGTCAGGTTCAGCTTTACCAAAGTCGCATTGCTGAAGGCGAGTCCTTGCCAGTCCACTTGAATCTGGTTGGCGGTGAAACTAATTTTGCTATTGTTGAATCCAACCAGATTGGTTGAAGGATCAATAGTCAATGAGGTGATTGCGGGACCGGAAACGACGTTTACCGCGATGCCGTTGAAAATAGTAGGAGATAACGACAATGCTGATGGGCTCCAACTACTGCTTCCGCCCGTAAATCCTGAATAGTCGAATATTACGGAAGTGTTATTCGCAATTATGTCGAAATATCCTGAGAAATTTCCGCCCGATCCGCCGTTGTCTACGAAAGTCGTCGTGCCACCGGACGGACCGCCGCCGAAGTAATACTGCCATGAGAGAGTGGAGCCAAGGAACTGCGCCTTCGCGCCGGTGGTCGCTCCAAAGGTGAGAAGTGAGAGCGCGCTGAGGCATACTAGCCCCTTAATCGTATTGTGATTCACGTGTATTGCCTTTCCATCGTCACGAATGCAACCCGATATAATGTATGCGACACTAAATTCCCTTCAACACTCGGTACAAATGTTGAAGTAGGTGTTTTTTGCATACAATAGTTGAAGGTTGAGTAAAATCTTGCAGATTTTCTCTTGCTAACCAATTATATCGGTTCCATAACCCCGAAACTAGAGACGCTAAAATCGATTGCCTTACAGTTTTTTTAGTTTTTGCGAAAAAATATTAGCGGCAACCAGAGTATGTTTTTTGAAATGTGGGATTTTAAGAAGAGAGGCGCTTACTGGAATGGAAATCTCGGAACGCGAACCGATAAAACTTTTATTCGTATGCAGTCGGAATCGAATTCGGAGCCTGACGGCAGAACGAATTTTCAGCGATGTTCCCGGCGTGAAAGTACGCTCAGCAGGCACGCAACCGGATGCGCGCATTATCGTCACTGAAGGACATCTCGGATGGGCGGACATCGTTTTTCTCATGGAAAAATCCCACTTGAACCGGTTGCGACTCAAGTACCCGGAGGCGCTTCGATCAAGGCGTGTTATCGTCTTGCATATTCCGGACGATTATGAGTTCATGGAGGAAGATCTTGTTCATGAACTTCAATCCAAAGTCTCGCAACATCTCGCTCTCTGAGTGAATTTGCGCGCATCTCAAATGGTCCGCTGAATAATCCTTTGTCTGGCTCCCTCTACGTAGAACGGAATGATCTTGAGCTGAATGCGCTCTACATGTCTGTGAAGCTAGAACAAACCCGCCTCGCAAAGAGTTTGAAATCGAATTGCAAAAAGTAATTAGCGAGTTGTCATCTCTTTTTTCAGCGATGGCGGGAAAGTACGCCATTGTCCCAAAGAGCAAAATCGCAGCAATAATTTTTAAACGGCGGATTTCAAATAAATTTCCCTACGGTTCTTGACCGTGATCTCCTAAAAACCGCATTGGCGTGATTTGCGGACTTATCAAGGAAATTCGCAAGATCGCCGACAAAAGACAAATTCCTTAGTTCCCTCTTGACATTCCGACGCATCCGACATATAATAAGAATATGATAAGCGGGAGTAGCTCAATGGTAGAGTGCTTGCTTCCCAAGCAAGATGTTGCGAGTTCGAGCCTCGTCTCCCGCTTCTTTTCATTTATGGAGCCGTACCCAAGTGGCTAAGGGAGCGGTCTGCAAAACCGTCATCACCGGTTCGAACCCGGTCGGCTCCTTATCTCCTCAGCCCTCTCTCAAATTCACTCTCAACTCTCCCGAAACCTGCCGCTTCTCAGTTCGTATTAGATATTGAGAGCGTCGGTTTTACCCATCCTTCAAACTGAAACAAGCCGGACTCTCCTCTTAAAACTGGAGGAACTATGCTTCCCAATTCCCGAATCACTACTGAAGAAAAAAAATGGTCTATCGCCAGTCATTTGCTTTCGTTTTTTGGTTACTTCGTCTTAGCGGGACATTTTATCGGTCCTCTCGTCGTACTCTTGATGAAAAGAAACGAGTCGCCCTTCATCGCCCACCATGCGAAAGAATCCCTTAATTTCGCCCTTTCATGGTTGATCTACTCCATTATCACAGGAGCGGTCTGCTTTGTTTTAAGCTTCATATTGATCGGTTTCCTCCTCGCCTGGATACTTGTACCAATACTATTTTTATGGCAACTCATCGCGATCATAGTTGGAGCCGTGAAAGCTTCTCAAGGTGAGCTGTACTACTATCCGCTTACTTTCCGTTTTCTGAAATAGCTATTGGGCGTGATGCATCGGGAAGATCATTTTCGGACGAAAGTCCCAATTCCGGAGGGCTTCATCCTGCATTCGGAACCCATGAAAATAGATTTGCTAACTCTCCGGGTACTCTCAGTACCCGG
>JAYVOT010000830.1:0-4084 GCA_043757795.1 Chthonomonadaceae bacterium
TTCGCGACGAACTCCGCAGCCCCTCCCACAAAGCGGGTGACCCCGGAAAACACTTCGGCGAAGAAGCCTTTTCCGTGTTTTTGTTGAAGGTGCAGAAGGCGTTTCGGCACGGCGAGAGCATACTCTCCGTTGCGGTCAGTACGTGCGTAGTCCGCAACTTTATTAGAGTCGTCATAAGCGGCGACAAGCGCTCCGCTCATCGGCCGTCCCCGGTTGTCCAACACTTTTCCGGTCGCCCAAACAAGCTCGTCGGCTTTCGATTCCGGCGCGGCGAGCGCCGCTGTCGCCAGCCCAAATCCCAGTGCGCCGCCCAGTTTGAACCAAGTAGTCGCTTTTGAACGCATTCCTATCTCCTCATTGAATCGGCGACTCGGAGTCGCCAAAAAACGGCTGCCCGCATCTCCGCGATATCTGCAGAAATACAATTGATTCTACCTCTGTATTAGACGCAGAACGCAAATTTCCGTGACTACTGGCATGAAAAACGACGATATCTCATGGCTTGATTGAGACAGGGGTTTTGATCGGCAGAGCGCGATACAGCTCACGGATGTCTTCGTTCTGAAGCGCAATGCACCCCCAGGTCCAATCTTCTCCAATTCCTCCGCCGTGAATCATCACCTCGCCCCCCAACTTCGTATGTTGCGGGGGCGGGACGCCAAGCCGGTTTGCCCGCAGTATCGCGCGATACTCAGTTTTCGATATGAGACTCTCGTTTAGTCCGGATAGCGCCGTCTCGTCGTTCGGATAGTTGATCGCGATGGAGAGAGTGTAATGGCTTTTAGGATTTTTACGCGTCAGAATAAAATCACCTTCAGGCGTTTTGAAATCTCCCTCTCTACGCTTCGCCCCGATCGGGACTTTTCCAAGTGCGACCGAATAGGATTTCGCAAGCGCGTTTCCATCATATAACTCCAGCAAACGCCGGCTCTTGTAGATTATGAGTCGAGGATGCCGCAGGCGCATTGTCATTTTGACGACCGTTTGAGTGTATGCCGATTGGGGAATAATGCAAAATAGGCAACTTGCAAAAATGAAAAGGATCGGGATTCGCCAGCTCGCGGCGCGCCGGAAAAATATTTTGAACCTCCAATAAAAAACGAATACTATCAATCGCGTTCGATATGAATACGCAGAGGGACAGTCGAGTCGTCTCCAAGCGATTCTGACGAAATCTAAGTAAAAAAATGACGGACGAAAACTTTTTGTCCGACTTCCCTGTCAAATAGTTTTGGAGTATTCCAAAATCGAATTGTCAGGTCGATAAAAAAAGAAGAAATGTGAAAGAGGAGCGAAATGAAACTGGAAAAAATTCGATTGAAAACGGTGCGAGAGTTGATGCTGAGTCCGCATCGCAGTCCGGTCGCCGTCGCCGCGCAACGCACAGGGAATGCCGCCGGCTGGCATGGAACGAACAAATACGGCAAAAAAGAGAGACGCGCCAATCGGGACCAGGAGCGCTCGACTATTGCCAGGGATTCCGAATAAGGCGACGGTTCTCAAAGCATTGTTTCATTTTTTAGCTTAACTAAGGGAACCTCACCAGTACTTCCAATCGTGCGAGATCATCACGTAGATGCCTAAAGACAGATTCGTGACGGCATGGAAGACGACGCAGGCGAACACGCTCTTCGTTTTTTTCAACAGGAGCGCGGCGGCGGCGGCGAAGAGAACGGCCACAAGCCACTCCGGATGCGCCAATCCGAACAGCGCCGCTACAATTAAAAAAGCGTTGATTGAGAAGTTCTCAAACCGAATGCGCTTGAAGTCGTCTTGATCCGTCACGAAACGCAGGAGGAAAGAGCGCCAGAACAACTCCTCCATGATCGGAACCATCACCGCCAACCCATAAAACCTCACAGCGATGAAGCCGTATCGCAACATCGGATCGGCGATCTCTTGAAAAGGATTGAACCCCGTTCTCGCTCCGAAGTGATAGTAAGGAACGTAGCGATCAATTACCACCCAGGCGATGGCGGCGAGAACTCCGAATAAAGTGGCGGGGAGTAGGAATTTCGCGTAGTATTGAATGTCCGAAAACACTTTCCGATAGGCGATCAAGCAAGCTGTGACAATGAACGCTTTGAGACAGTAAAACTCCGGATAGTGATTTTTGAGAATCGGAAGATACTTGGGAAGTTCTCCTTCGAGAGCGGTAAAAGCAATAAACACGATCATCGGGACGCAATAAGCGAGCCAAAGTTTCGGGGGGGTGAGGATGTCGGATGCAGTTGCAGACGCTCTTTGCGCTTGCTCAGTCATAATTACTCCAAAAAATTCATTCGGATATATCAACCATGAAAACGGAACCCGCGCCCGTCCGAAGGCGTTTAGTTGAGTTTTTATTGCGAAAAGAAAAATTCCAAAATTTGAGATTTCGTTTTACCGCGCAAGATTTCCATTGGCGAGTCGGGTCAGTAGAACTGCAAATTCAGGCGCTAAAAGCGTCCGTCCAATATGGACGTCTTGCGGATGCGAGCCGGAGAAATGCATTGGCAGTCCGTAGGCAATTTGTTTTCCTGACGCTTTCAGCGCCCGGACTGCATGACGACAATTAGTTGGCTTCATTCGCAGTTTTTTCAGCTCCAGCGAGCGTTTGGCCCGAAGTCCGCTCCATAGTAGTGCGAGACGTGCGTCCCCGGCTCGAAGATCAGATCAATCGCTTTGAAGTCCTCTTCAGACGGAGTCGATTCCAGAGCTTTGATATAAGCCGTCATTTGATCCATGTTGCGCGGTCCGATGATCGGGCTTGTAACTCCGGGTTGCGCAAGACACCATGCAAGGGCGAACTGCGCAGGATCGTGCCCGCGTTCCGAGCAAAATGTCAGATAACGTTCCACTTTTGCCAGCGCGACATCGTTGTCCCGATTTGCGAAAGCGCCCTTCTCATACCTTGCGCCCGCCGGTCGCGCCTGCCCCAGTCGATATTTTCCGGAGAGCAAGCCTCCCGCGATGGGAGCCCAGGGAATCACCGCGAAGCCGTAGGTTCGACAAAAGGGAAGGAGCTCGCGCTCTATCCTTCTGTCTAGAAGATTGTAAGGCGGTTGCTCGCAGACGAAACGGTTGAGTCCCAATTCTTTCGACGCCCACAAAGATTCAACCAATTGCCACGCGGCGAATGTGCTGGTTCCGATGTAGCGGACTTTGCCCTGTCGAACGAGGTCATCGAGGGCGCGGAGCGTCTCGTCGATCGGGATAGAGGACTTCGGACGGTGTATCTGGTACAGGTCGATGTGGTCGGTTTGAAGCCTGCGGAGACTGTCCTCGCAGGCTTTCATGATATGGAGACGATGACTTCCCCACGCGTTCGGGTCCGTGTCGTCCATCTTGTTGAAGAGTTTCGTCGCAAGGAAAACCTTGTCTCTTCGTCCCTCTTGCGCCAGAGCTTTTCCAGTAATCGTTTCGCTGATTCCGCGGCTGTAAACGTTCGCAGTATCAAAAAAATTGATGCCCTCGTCCATCGCATTATGCATGATCGCGATTGAGTCGGTTTCCGTCGTTCCGCTGCCGGGATCGCCCCAGTTCATGCAACCCAAACAGAGTGCGCTCACTTGCGCCCCGGTTCTCCCCAGAGATCGATACTCCATTTCCATGCCTCCCGAAAATAACTCAAGAATTTGCACTTCAGTTCGCGGTTTTCTCAGGGAACTCCTCCTTTTCTTGAAAGAAGTTATTCCCTCACCCTTCTGCAGGCTGTGATTTAACTTAAACGTTTTTGCGAAAGACCTATCGTGAATCTTGCTCAGATTGCGCCCCGGCGATGAGATGCTCCAATGCTGGGAGAGAGAGTGTTTGAGGGGAGAGATTCCCCAGCTCTCAGAATCATGAAAATCCGTTAATCATGGGCGTCATGGTTCGGAAGAAGAAATATTTTAACAATTTTATTAAAACCACTTGACTTCGCTCGCAAAGAGTGATAATATCAATAGCGTAAGTGAACTCAATACTCTAAATATCGCCGGTGTGTGAATGCATTGGAGAAAACAATGTCGTTCTTTTCCCGTTCCGCTACACCGCGATGGTTGCGCATCTCTTGCGCCGCCACCGCTCTGAGCTTCACCTGGACCTTCGTCCTGTCGACCCC
>JAYVOT010000831.1:0-4084 GCA_043757795.1 Chthonomonadaceae bacterium
ATCGATAAGCGCGCGAAGGGTCTGCTGTCTTGGAAGTGCGAGGCGATTCCCGCCTGCAAGCAGATTAAAACGATCTCCGAGATGAGAAGCGATTTGATCCAAACTGAGTGAGTTTACATTTGCAGCCGCAAGCTCAAGAGCCATCGGAATACCGTCGAGGCGGCGGCAAATGTTCATAATCGTCGCCATGTTTTCCCGCGTAACTCTGAAATGGTCGTTTTGCGATGTAGCCCGATCAATGAAGAGACGACACGAGTCGAAACTCTCCAGTTTGTTTAGAAAATCTTCTGTTGAAGGGATATCCGCTGTTTTGGGAAAAGAAAGCGAGGGAACTTTCCAAACGATTTCGCCCGGAATATTCAAAGGCTCGCGACTCGTTGCGAGGAGAGTGACATTTGGGCAATCGCGAAGCAAGGCATCGACAAATTGAGCGCACTCGTCGATCAAATGTTCGCAGTTGTCTAGAAGAATAAAGGCTTTTTGGGTTCGCAGACGTTCGATGACCGTCTCAGTAAGTTGGGAATTCGCTTCCTCTCGAATGCCAAGCTCTTCCACGACGCGCTGAGCGACAAACCCCGGTTCCAGTGTCCTTGAGAGATCGACGAAAAAGACTCCTGCCGGATAATCTCCTTGCAACTCCGTTGCAGCCTGTAACGAGAGTCGTGTCTTTCCTGTGCCGCCTGTTCCTGTGAGAGTCAAGAGCGAGGCGGTTTTCAAAAGCGCTTTGATGCTTTCGATCTCCGCTTTTCTGCCAATAAACGGAGTCCTTTGCCGGGGAAGATTGCCTGAAGGAAGAAAGTGAGATTTGAGAGGAGGGAAGTCGTTTGATAGACCTTTTGCATTGACTTGCCAGACTTGCTCAGGGGCGATCAAATCTTTGAGGCGGTGGATGCCGAGATCGAGCAGAGTGAACTCTGAATCAGGCGTATCCTGCATCATTCCCCGAACAATGTTCGATACGAGCGTCTGCCCGCCGACGCCGAGGCTTAGTAGTCGTGCGGCGCGATTCAGAGTCGGTCCGAAGTAGTCCTGGTCTCTCTCTTCAGCGATTCCTGTGTGAATGGCGATGCGAACTTTAATAGGAAGTTCCGCAAAAATGGCGTCTTGCGACAACTTTCTCTGGATGGAAATTGCAGTATAGAGGGCATTGAGCGGGGAGTTGAAAACTGAAAAGAAAGCGTCGCCGAGCGTTTTGAAGACAGATCCGCCGGCTGCGGAAATTTCGCCTCGCATAAGGGTGTCGTGACAAGAGAGAGCATGTCTCATTTCTTCCGGACGATCTTGCCAGAGTTTTGAGCTGCCTTCGATATCCGTGAACATAAAAGTCACTGCGCCGCTTGGAAGCATACCACGTCCTTGTCCTTTTAAAACTTTCGATAACTCTCGAATCCAATGCTGTTTTTATTACAACTACTCATCAAACATTACCGCAAAGCGAGTTAACTTACAAATTAATTTTCGCCGCATTCTAGCGAAAACCCAATAAAATTGCGTGGAGATGGTTGGGAATGTGACTTAACTAGCATAGATACGGGGAGCGAGAACTGCGAACTACGTGAAAAAAAATCCGGACACTAAAGAAATACGAAATGCGGAATCTTCCCCGGCTCTTCGCGTTGACTCCAACTTGCACAGGTAAAGGTACAGGGGAAATTCACACTTTAAAATGAACGATGACCTGTGGAAGGAAACGCTGGACTCCCTCGCCTTGCCAAGACAGGGGGACGGTTTAGTATTTGCATTCCTTTGCATCCGAATTTTTTTCGCGTATTTCGCGTATTTCGCGGTTCCCTGCTCCCCGTCCTTGCATCTCTTCCGTCACGCCTGCACCCTTCAAAGGATTGCGGATAGAGACGTAAAATCGCGATTTTCGTTCCTGAGGACTTCAAAAATCTTCATTACGCTCTCCCAACCGATCTCTGAGTAGATATGGGGGAAGAGTCTGTCAGGTTTCCAATCGTCAGGAGCCTTCTCCCATTTCAAGACTGTTGTCAAATGCAGTTCTTCGATTCCGATCACAAGCATTCCCTCTACTTCTCGATACCGGCGGTTCAAGACTTCGATCACGTCCTCTTCCGAACCGCTCGCGTGTATGAACCCTTCTTCCGTCAAATCCGAGGGTGCATAGGTTTCCTCAAGTTTGAACGTGTCCAACTCTACAAGTGTGAGAGCGCGGTAGATCATCTAAATCTCCAGCGTTTCAAAAGTGTGTTTGAGGTTTTTCAGGTGATAGTCGATGTCAAAAGCATGTTTTACGTCCTCCGCGCTCAGTCTTTCTTTCACGATAGGATCGTTTTCGATGGAAGTTTTGAAATCCTCTCCCTCCCACGCTTTGGCAGCATTGCTCTGCGCCACTCCGTAGGCTTCTTCTCTTGAAAGCCCGGTCGCGATGAGCGCCAGCATAATCTGTTCGGAGGAGACGAGATCGCCCATGTGCTTAAGGTTTCGCTGCATATTTTCAGGATAGACGATGAGCGTGTCTAGAATGGTCGTGAATTTTACGAGCATCCAATCGACGAGCGTTGTCGTGTCCGGCAGAATCACCCTCTCGACACTGCTGTTGGTAAGGTCTCGCTCATGCCATGTCGCCATACTTTCCAGCATCGGAATCAAGTTTCCGCGCACTACTCTCGCTAAGCCTGTCACTGTCTCGCAGTTCCAGGGGTTTCGTTTGTGTGGCATGGCGGAGGAACCTTTTTGTCCCTGTGCAAAATACTCCTGAACCTCCCGAATCTCCGTCCGCGCCATGTTCCGTATCTCAGTCGAGAAGCGCTCCAATGAGCCTGCAAGGATGGCGAGCGCGCACATGAACTGAGTGATTCTATCTCGCGCGATGATCTGCGTTGAAATGGGAGCAGGCTTCAGCCCCAGACCTTCGCAGACATACTTTTCGATTTCCGGCGAGATGTTGGCATGCGTTCCAACTGCCCCTGAGATTTTACCATAGGAGATCGCCTCTCGCGCCTGCTTCAGACGTTCAATGTTGTTGTTCATCTCGTCAAGCCAGGTCGCAAGTTTGAATCCGAATGTGATCGGCTCAGCGTGAATGCCGTGAGTCCGACCGATCATCACCGTGCCTTTGTGTTCGCGAGCGCGCTTACGAATGACTGCGTTCAGCTTTTCACAGTTTTCGATGATGCTGTCAGCGGCGTCTTTGAGCATAAGGGAAAGAGAGGTGTCTACAATGTCGTAGGAAGTTACGCCGAAGTGAACGAATCTTCCCTCCAATCCTAAATTTTCTGAGACATTCTTCACGAACGCCATTACATCGTGGCGAGTCTCTTTCTCTAACTCTGCGATCCGATCCAGGTCGAATTTCGCGCCCGCCCGAATGACCTCAGTCGTTCCGGCAGGAATTTTCCCGAAATGCTCCAACCCGGCGCAGACCGCTATCTCCACATCCAACCACTTTTGAGTCTTGTTCTGCGGACTCCAGATCGCCGCCATTGCAGGAGTCGTATATCTTTCAATCATTCGTTCTCAATCCTTCTATGCTTTATTCTATCCTGTTGGGCTGTCGACAAAACCGCCTCCGAACAAAAAATCCAAATCGTACTAAAACTAACTTCTCTCTTTCGAAGTCAAATGCCTGCATTGTTGCAATGGTTCAAAAAAAATTTACATGGCTAGAGAGAATTTTCAGGATTAAATACGCTTATCCTGTCACTCTTCTCCAATCCATGTAAAAAAACAGCTATGATTCTCACGCACTAAAAACCCTATTTTGAATCGCAAAATCCAACTCTTGTTTCGCAGTTTGGGTTGAAAGTAGGAAGGATTAAAGTACGACTTTGCATATTCTGAATTTATTTTTTTAAGCAAGCTTAAGGAAGACCTCTAGTAGTGAGCCGCAACGAACGCCCAAGATAGGCGTTCGGATCAGGTTCTCAACTCGGGCGGCGCCGACCTCTGTCAGCATTCGGTTTTTAGAATTTAAGAATTTCGATCCTGCCTATTACTTCCTATCGTAACTGAGTTTCTAGTCCGAAGAACCGGAAATCAAATGGAAGATGGTAACTGCTCACCTCACTCCCAAGCCCCATACGCGTTAACTTAAGCCGAAAGTTCGTTCTGGCGCGCCCCC
>JAYVOT010000832.1:0-4080 GCA_043757795.1 Chthonomonadaceae bacterium
CCGTCGTGACGATTCGTAACTTCGGCGTTTCTCACGTCCGGAGAACGCCCATTCATTTGCCGGGTGTTTTCAACACACGGATTTGTTGGTTGCGTAACATGAGTCACTAATGCATTTTGATAGATCAATCTTTTGAGTCGCATCTCCGATTACGGATAAATCTCCTGGAAGAGTTCTGTTTTCGGCTGGCTCGAATAATTGTTCATTGATGTTCTTCGTTTATCATTCAGGAGGTTCAAATGCGATCATTTCGCGCGGTGCAGGTGGTTCTGCTGACCATCGTCTGGGCGTTTGTGCTGCTATTTATAGCAAAAAAGTGGAATGCAGCTCCCACCTACAATACGAGCGGCTCTAAGAGCAAAGCTCAAATCGTACTTACTTTCACTCACTTCTGTTGCTCCGGTTGCTACGACAAGATGTTCAGCGCCGTCTCGAATCTCTCCTGGGTCGTCTCCGCGGCTGTGGACAGAGACTCGTTGAAAAAACAGCTCGACATGCAAGGCGAGCAGGCGGACACTTCCAAAGATCTTAAGACAGCGTACAACAAGGACGCAGTGAACTATCTTGACGAAAAAGAGCTGAATCTCGTCGATTTCATGAGGGTGGATCGTACCTACCGGGACGCCGGACTGGTTGTGAATCGTATCATTTTGAAAAACATCCCTCACTTCCGCCTCATCGCGAAAGACCCGCATCTCTGTTGCGGAATCTGCAAAACAGCCGCTGAAGAGGGCATGAAAAAACTCAAAACTCTCAGCTTCGTTGTTGATAAAGACAGTCAAACAGTCGTTGCTGAGTACAGAAACGAAGCGGATGTGACGGAATTCAAAAACGCGCTGGAAGACTACGGCTTCGCTCCCAAAGAGATCGACATCGAAGTATTGCCCAACTGAACATAGGCTACTGCGGCCGCGACAAGACTCGATTTCATCCTACAGGTTGAGCGAAAGTCTTTTAACGGCGAATTAGCGAGGGACATGCAACAAGATATGAATTTTCAAATTCCCAAATCAAAACAGTGGATCGTGTGGGGCGTCGCAGCAATGTTGATACTCTTGCCGGGCATGGTTCTCGCTCACGAGCGGTTCATTGCGCACACCCCTAAGATGCCCGTATACGAAGCTTTCTTCACCTACGTCGGCTACAATATGCTCAATATCGCTACCAGAGTGGCGTTCATCATGGCTTGTATGATGACGATTTGGTTCATGCGAGAGCCTCTTTACGCTTTCTTCGACCGAAAAATCTTCAAGTTCCTACCCCAAGGACTTCGCGATTTGATTCAATTCGGCGCGAATTTCGCGATGGACAAACCGATCAAACATCCCTGGTTCACTACCCTGAATCAATGGATCACGATCCTGTTTCTGCGTTGTCCCGCACTTGTGCTGATGTTCGCAGCCGCGAATAAATCGCTGGTTATGACGAGTTATCCGTTGGAGCCTTCCACCACAGCCTTCTTTCAGTTCGCTCAGGTGCTGATGGCTCTCGGAATCCTCACGCAGTCGTTCTTGCCTTTTGGCGGAGCGACCATCATCGGCACTTTCATCTATCTATGCATGGACTACGATTGGAAAATCGCCGTCGATGTGCTTCCTGTTCTCACAGTAGCGGTCATCTATGTCGGCGCGCCGTGGGACTCCTGGAAGCGCGCTATCACGAACGTCAATCTGAAACAGATGCGTTGGGTGCGACTGGTGCTCGGATTCGGTTTTTTTGCGCTGGGTTGGATGAAGCTCTACAACTACTACTTGACGGTGGGAGTTGCGGACAACTTCAAAGACGTTTTGCATGATCCGATGATCTTGATGTTCTATTGGGGAACGAAAACCTCGATGCTTCGAGAGTGTTGGATTGTCGCATTCGGAATGGCGGAGGTGATGACCGGGTTTCTTTTGATGGTGGGAGTCTTCAGTCGAATCTGGTGTCTCATGATGGTCTATCTTTTCTCAAAGTTGATGATCGTCAATTTCGGTTGGGCTGAGATTCCGCATCTCTATCCTATCGGAGCGTTTCTGCTCGTGATGTTCTCGAACAACCTTACGAACGAGTTTACTAAGATTGACGACAAGGCGGCAAAAGCTTCAAAAACCTTGAAAGACTTCATACCTCATGCGATTCTTTCCGGAATTCTCGGTTTCTCGCTTGCGGCGTTGGCTGTCTATCCCGCTCTCTACCTGTTGCCTTTCTCTCATCCGAAAGCGATGCCTACCTTGCAAAGGAGCGCAGAGTGGCATCCGAATGCGGACGGCACGGGAGGCGAACTGAAAATCTGGATCGGTCCGGTTCCGAAAGTAGCTGGGGAAAATCTTTCTCTTTCCGGAACCCTCTCTGCAAAACTTCACAGGGTTACGACCGACAAAACCGTTCAGATCGACTCATCGCAGTTGCAAAAAGTCACTCTTGCGACTTCCGATCAACCGACGATCCTCACGATTCCGATTACGAATGCGAACGCAGTGGATGCAATCACCTTGCAACTATTACGCAGCGAGGACAAGGATGCGAAAAACCCGCTTAACATCGGAATCGCTGTCGAACCGACTCGCGGCTTCGTTCGACCTGTTGCAGGCTCGACGGACGTGGTCTGGAATACGAAGGGAACGTCCGGCGGCGTTCTTACCGCTCTTGTGCAACCGATGCCGCAGTTAGGCGGAGAAGAGACGAAGCTGAACTGCGAAGCGACCGCTAAAGTCACCCACCCTGACGGAACAAGCGTGACGCGCACGTTGAAACCTGTTGAAATATTCTCTTCCAAAGCCCCGACAACGCTCACTTTCCAAGTTGACGGCGCTTATGACGCAGACGATATCAAAGTAGACGCGCGATTCACGAAAGACACGGATCCGGAACAGATCAAACACCTCATTCTTCTGAATATTCAACATCCGAAAGAGGAGAAGGATAAAAAAACCGGTGAAAAAATGAAGATGTAACTCTCTTCGTTTCCCTCCTCTTCTCCCCTCCTTGTAAAAGGAGGGGAATTTTTTTCAACACCCCTTCGGTTTTGTCAACTCACTACTCTCTCTAAACACAAATCACCTATCGCGCAGTCCTCCGGTATACTATCAGCATGAACGAGACGATCAAAACTCCCTTCGACAGCCTGACTCTCCGTGCCGTGACCGCTGAACTACGTCAAAAACTCATCGGCGGACAGATTCAGGACATCCGACAGCCCGCGCCCTTCGAGATTCTGCTTGCAATTCGGAGTCAGGGCAAGAACTATCTCCTGCTGTGTTCCGACGACGCGCGATTCGCAAGAGTTCACCTCACTAACCTCAAGCGCCCGAACTCTCCTACGCCGCCGACTTTCTGCATGTCCCTCCGAAAGCATTTGGAAGGTTGCGCTATTCGAGACATTCGACAGCGCGGCTTTGACCGAGTGCTTGAGATCAAGGTGGATTCGCACACGGACACCGGGGATAAAACTGCCGTTACGCTGATTTTGGAGCTGATGGGGAAGCATTCCAACCTGATTCTGGTGAACGAAAAAGGAAACGTGTTGGAGGCGGCGAAGCGAATCACAAAGAAAGTCAGCCGATTTCGCGAGATCCTGCCCGGACAACCCTATCTCTCTCCGCCCGGACAGGCGGGGCGAGTCAACCCTTTCGACGCAGACTCGTTTGAGCCGCTGAGACAGTTTTTAATCGAGGACGAACTTCCCGACCGCCCGAAACCCTCTGATTTCCTCCTCGAACATTACGCCGGAATGTCGCCGTTCCTTGCGAGAGAGCTTTTGTTTCCGCTTTCAGTCGCTAGCATCAGTGAATCGGTTTTGTCTGCGCTGAAGAGCCGTTGGGACGAAATATTTCATCGCTCAAACCCTCAACCCCCGCAACCCGTTCTGATCCTTCAGGCGGGGCGTCCGGCGGGAACTTATCCCTTCCAACTCAAACATCTCCTGAATGAACTTCAAATCGTCGCTGAAGACCTGAACTCCGCGCTTGACGCCGCATTCCAATATCAGACGAATCGCGCGGGGCTTTCAGCGGTCTCAAGCGAACTTAGAGGACGAATAGATAGAGACATCAAGCGTTTTCAGAAGCAAAAAGAGTCGGCGGAACGCGCGCTCGAAGA